>NZ_DATJPM010000077.1 GCF_035506375.1 Methanocella sp. | reverse complement strand
TAAATTTTTGCTGTGTTGAATATGCCCCTTTAAGTCTCAGAGTGTACTGAGGCACTATTTTTCACCACAAAGGCACGAAGAGCATGGAGGCTCACAAAGTCTTTTTTTATAATTAAGAGACAAAGGGCACAAAGCCGCTTTTTGAACTTCTAAGATACAGGATATGAAGGCACAGGGGTAAAAAGTGCTCTTGTTCATTCCACTGTGTCTTTGTATCCTTCGTGCCCTGATGTCAATGAACCGGCTTTGTGATTCTTTGTAACTTAATTTAAAAAGAAAACTTTGTGAGCCTCCGTGCTCTTCGTGCCTTTGTGGTGAAAATAGTGCCCTCCGTGCTCTTAAAAAGCTTAAAATACGGGAGTAATTCAACACAGCATATTTACTTAAAAAATTGGTGCCGCATGTTGTAAACCTGGTGTGGTTGATATAATAGTGCTTACAAGTGGCACCAGGGTTACACCATGCGGCACCTATATGATTTAAATTTTAATTGTACACGTCGTATGCGTTCGGGTCGAAGTCGGGGTTGATCTCGATGGTCTTCGATATACACCGGGCGGCCTCCTCATTATCACCGAGAATGCTGGCGAACAGGCCCTTGTGATACCACGCCTCGGCGAAGCGGGGGTTGATATCGATAGCCTTATCAAAACACGGAATAGCCGACTTATAGTCCTCCAGCCTTCCCAGAAGCACGCCCTGCATGAGCCATGCGGCCTGGCTCCCGGGCTGAAGCTCCGTGACCTTCGTATAACAGATAAGAGCCTCGCGAATACGGCCGCTCAATTCCAGGACGCACCCGCGGTAGAACCACGCGTCGGCGTAGTCGTCCCGCAGCTTCACGGACTTATCGAGCATGGCCAGAGCGTCGTCGTACTTTCCGTCTTTAATATAGAGCATGCCCTTCCCGAACCACGACTCGGCGATGTTCGGGTTCAGCTTAATAGACACGTCGAAGGACTCGAGGGCCTCGGTGTCCTTTCCGGCCTTCGTGAGCGCCTCGCCCTTGCCCATCCAGGCCGCGGCGTTGTCCGGCTCGATGAGGGCGGCACGCTCGAAGGACTCCAGGGCCTTATCGAGCATGCCCAGGCTGTACTGGTACGAGCCCAGGTAGAACCAGAGGCTGGCGTTCATCGGCTCGAGCTCCAGTGCCTTTTCCATGCACGACAGCGCCTCCGAGCTTTCCCCGATGCGGGCCAGCGACCGGGCGCAGCTGTGCCAGGCCTGCACCGACTTCGAGTCGTATTTCAGGGACATCAGGCAGGCGCCCGCCTCGTCCTCGAACATGCCCAGCTCTCGAAACAGGATGCTCTTGTTATACCAGTATTTCGGGTTCTGCGGCTGGAGCTTCAGGGCCCGCTCGAAGCATGCGAACGCCTGGTCATACCGTTTCAGCTCCGTTAAAATCAAGCCTTTACAGTTGTACGCGTCGCCATAATCCTGGTCGAGGCCAATGGCGTGGTCTAGCAGCACGATCGAATCGTCCAAGCGGCCTTCGCCCGCCAGCTCGAGCCCCTTCTCCAGGGCCGCCTCTGCCTCCAGGCGCACGTCTTCCCCCGCCATCAGCTCACCGATTGACAATTAATATCCGTCATCACGTATAGACTTTTTCAAAAATCAGAAGCCTTATATGCCTGAGTTGCTTTTTATCAAAGGGTATCTTTATGGCCAGTTATATCTACATCGACGGCAAGTTCTATACGAAGGAAAGCGCAAAAATTTCCGTCTATGATCATGGTCTTTTATACGGTGACGGTGTTTTTGAGGGCATCCGGGCCTACAACGGCCGGGTCTTCAGGCTGGACGAGCACGTCGACCGGATGTTCGACGGCGCCCGGGCGATCATGCTGAAGCCGCCCGTGACGAAGGAGAAGATGAAGGATATCATCCTGGAGACGCTGCGGAAGAACGACCTGAAGGACGCATACATCCGGCCGATCATCACGCGGGGCGTGGGCGACCTGGGCCTGGACCCGAACAAGTGCCCGAAGCCGACCGTGATCTGCATTGCAGAAACGTGGGGCGCCATGTACGGCGATCTCTACGAGAAGGGCCTGAACGCCATCACGGTGAGCATCCGGCGGAACTCGCCGCAGACCCTGCCCCCGAATATCAAATCGCTCAACTACCTGAACAACATCCTGGCCAAGCTCGAGGCCAACGTGAAGGGCGCCAACGAGGCCATCATCTTCGACGTCAACGGCAACCTGGCCGAGGGCTCGGGCGACAACATCTTCGTCATCAAGAACGGCCAGATCCGGACGCCGATCGTCGAGGTCAACCTCAAGGGCGTGACCAGGGGAGCCGTATTCGACCTGGCGAGGCAGATGAAAATGCCGCTGTGCGAGGCCGACATGAGCTACTACGACCTGTATACTGCGGACGAGATTTTCGTGACAGGCACTGCCGCCGAGCTCTGCCCCATCACGAGGGTGGACGGCCGCGAGATAGGCAACGGCAAGCCGGGCCCCATGACGAAGAAGCTCATGGCCGGGTACAAGAAGCTCACCCAGACCACGGGCACGCCCATCTACAAGAAATAATCGCTTTTCTTTCGTTTTTCCTTTTTTTTAGCGGCAGTTCTCTTTTGAGCCGTTATAATTACTGCAAACGCTTGTTACCATACCGGCAGAGTTACGACTATACGATCATCATAGCCATAGACTCCCTAGCAGTATGCCCGGGAACGGCCGTGTGGCATAGCGATCAAAAAGGCCTTGAATGCTTCCCCTCCAATGCCTTTTTGCCTCGAAAGCTATCGCGTCTCCACGCGGAACACAAGTATGATGCCGCATGATCATCCGATCCCGGGCCATAATTGCGGGCCCTTTTTAACATAACTTTATGTGATTAACGGGCATAGAAGCCTTGACTGATGTACGAATACCTGGCGCTTTTACCAATCATTCTGCCGATAATAGGAGCCTTGCTCACCTACGTCCTGGGCCGGTACTCGGAAAAGATCCAGGACGTCTTCATTGTGGCCGGCGCCGCCCTGCTCTTCGTGCTTAACGCGTCCTATCTCGTGGCGCTCCAGAGGGGGATACTCAGCCCCTATTCTTACGGCTTCATAGTGCTCGACGCCCCCGGCATCTTCATCGGCACGCTCGTGGCGTTCATCGGCACGCTGGTCGTTTTCTACTCCTTTGTATACAAGGACAGGACGCACTACGATAACACCTACTTCATCATGTATTTCCTGCTCATGGGCATGATGAGCGGCCTGGCGAGCACCTACAACGTCATCGTGATGCTCATCTTCCTGGAGGCGGCCACGGTCATCAGCGCGGTGCTGATCCTGTTCGGCCGCACGAAGCGGGCCATCAATGCGACCTACGTTTATCTGGCCATAAGCATCATCGAGGTCATCCTCGTCGTCTCGGGCGCCTTCATCCTCTACAACGACGCGGGCACGCTCGACTTAAATAAGCTGGCCGCGGGAGCCATAAGCCAGAACGATATGTTCTTACTGGCCATGCTGTTCTTCTTCGGCTTCGGCACCAAGGCCGGGTTGCTGCCCCTGGGCATCATATGGCTGCCCTCGGCCCACTCCGAGGCGCCGCCGCCCATCAGCGCCACCATGTCGGGCATATTGATCAAGGCGAGCGTCGTGGCCATGGCGAAGGCCATCTACCCGTTCTACGCCATTTCGGGCGTCCAGACGCTCATCCTCGTCGTGGCCGGGTTCGGCGTCGCCAACATGCTCGTGGGCGTCATCATGGCCCTGCTCTCCGAGGACATCAAGCGCTTACTGGCGTTCCACAGCATAAGCCAGATGGGCTATATCATCATGGGCTTCGGGCTGGCGACCCCCGCCGCCGTCTACGGCGCCTTATTTCACATCACCAATCACATGCTTTTCAAGGGCTGCCTGTTCTTGATTACCGGCGCGCTCATTCTGAGGGTCAACACCAGGCAGATCCATAAGATGGGCGGGCTCATGAAGCAGATGCCCCTCACTGGCCTTTGCTTTTTAATCGCGTCGCTGGCCATGTCCGGCGTGCCCCTCCTCAACGGCTTCTGGAGTAAGGAAGCGATCTACGAAGGCTCGGTGCAGGCCGGCTTCCCGGTGCTGTTCTCGGCCTTCGGCACGGACTTCACCGCGTTCTCCATCATCGGGTGGGCCACGAGTCTTCTTACTTTTATATGCCTCATCCACGCGTTCTACGTGATGTTCCTGGGCAGGCCAAAAGATGAGTTCAATGGCGTCAGGGACCCGCCAGTCTACATGATGCTCCCGATACTCATCATGGCGGGACTCTGCATCGTCATCGGCGTTTACCCGGGCCTGGTCTCGGGCGCGCTGAAGTTCGTGGCCGACACGCTGCTGACGCTTATGCATGTATAGAAGGGGAAGTATGGACGCGATCTTCCAAAAAGAGCTTATCATACGGCTTCAGGGGATACCACCGGAAAAGGTCGTCTTTGTCGGCGTAGGGAACCGCATGAGGGGAGACGATGCCATCGGGCCCGTCCTGATCGACATGCTCAGCGGCGAAGTGCCCCATGCCATCGACGCCGACGGGGCCCCGGAGAACGTCACGGCGGCGATACGGCGCCTTAAGCCGTTGGCCATCGTCTTTCTGGATGCGGCGAGCCTGGGCGAGGCCCCCGGGAGTGCGAGGGTCGTGGAGGCGGGCGAGCTGGAAAAGCTCGAGGCCAGCGTCCACAACTTTTCGCTGGACGTCGTAATGGAGTACCTGAAGGCCTCCACCGGGGCGGACGTGTTCCTCGTCGGAGTACAGCCCGAAAGAGTCGGAGAGGGCGAGGGCATCTCCCCGGCGCTGGAGCGGCCGCTCAAAGAGATCGCCATTATCTTAAAGAGTTCGATCAAAAAGGATTAGCGTACGTCGAAGCCCGTGTGCCCGGCGCGGTCGGTCGGCTTGACCTTGACCTCCCGGACCTCGGAGAACCGGGGGCCATGCCAGATCAGCTCCAGCATCTTCTCGACCTGGTGGTCCTCGCCCTCGAAAACTGCGTGCACCCGGCCGTCATCGAGGTTCTCCACGTACCCCCGCACGCCGAGCATCACGGCGTTCCGGCGGGTGAAGGCCCGGAATCCGACGGCCTGGACCCTGCCCGATATGAAGACTTCGACCGCTTTCATTAAAATGTCAGGGCGGGGTCAGCTTCCACGGGTTGAAGTTGCCTATGCCCAGGGCCTTATTGGTCTTCTCCATCGACTTCTTGCCGTCTTTTTCTATGCCGGTCATCGCCCGTATGCAGTCGATGTTCTCGGGCACCACGTCCGATTCCTGGTGGATGGCCTGGAACACGTTGAACTCGCCTTCCTTATCGACGGTCACCGACTCTTCCCAGATGGCGTTCTCCATGATGTCACTCCTGGGGCGGCCC
Source organism: Methanocella sp. (assembly GCF_035506375.1). NCBI lineage: Archaea > Methanobacteriati > Methanobacteriota > Methanomicrobia > Methanocellales > Methanocellaceae > Methanocella > Methanocella sp. Next base: position 59,579 of record NZ_DATJPM010000077.1, on the reverse strand, counting down.
AGCTCCCGGCCGAACTCGATGACGTCGCCGGTGAACTTTAGGGTGTACCAGGAAGGTATGAGCCAGAGCCTCGGGTACTGCTTCAGGGCCGCCAGAGCCTCGTCACGGGACGGCTTCTTCTTGAGCGTGGCGTTCACGAAGTGCATGTGCATCAGTGTCGTGGGCACCTTCATGGCCGCCGTATCGATGTTGATGTGGTGCAGCACGGTCTGCACGTCGGGGCCGTGGTGAGACGGCAAATGGATCGGATCGGGCACTATGCCGTTTATTGGCCCCCGCTTTGCGTCGTTCGGGTCCCCGCCCCGCCTGACGAGCACCACGCGCGCCTTCTGCACGCCGAAGGCCGTGTCCAGCGCGTATAAAAGCCGGCACAGGCCCGTCGTGTTACACGAGACCACGCGGACATACTTTTTGCCGATGGCCTCGCCATAGTTGGCGGCCGCATTGAAAGACGTGCCGGCCACCTCGTGCTCCTCGCCGCCCTGGAAGATGGCGGGCTTGTCGAGCTTATCGTAGATGTTCTTCTTGTTCTCCTCGCCCAGGCCTTCGGGGGCGCAGTCGACAACGATGTCGGCCTTTTTGATCATGTCCAGGTTGGAGCCGGAGACGGGAATGCCGGCCGCCTTGAACTTCGATTCGGCCTTGGCCGGCTCCACGGCGTAAATGGGATAGCCCTTCTTATTGGCCGCATAGGCCTCATAATCGGGCTTGGTCTTCGCAATTCCTACCAGCGTCATGTCGTCCTGGCGCATCACGGCATCGGCGACCCGCTTGCCTATAGTGCCATAACCGTTGAGCGCTACTTTGATCTTGTCTGCCATCAGGATTCCTCTTAAAATTATATTATCGCGCAGCATATTATATGTTGCGAGAAAAAGTACAACCCGGTCTTACCTAGCGCATCATGCTTTTAAGGCTGTCGGGGTCGATGGCGCCCCTCTCCGATGACAGGATGCCGTACTGGTTGAAGGTGCCCCGGAACATGCCTATATTAAGGCCGAAGAAGACGGGCCTTCCCCAGGAGTCGGTGCCAATGTAGACGGCGTTCTCGCCCTGCTCGGGCGTGCCCTCCATCATCGGGTGGTTCTTGAAATAGACGTAGTCGCCCGTCCTGAGGCCCGAGGGCGAGCCCGGCGAATACTCGTCGCCCGACCACTTCTCCAGCGTCTTGTACTCCTCAAGGTTGCCGTCCTTCGACGTCGTATAGGTCTTCCAGCCCCGGACCATGAGCGTGGGCAGCCGCCGGTCGAAGTTGCCTTCGCCCACGGTGTCGAGCTTCGATTTTAACAGTATGAGGTTGATGGCCGCGGCGCAGTCGATCTTGTACTTGCCGCCGCCCGCGCCGATGAAGTCCCGCAGCGCGTCCGATTTGCTCACGCCCTGCTTGACCTTCCAGAACTGGCTGCCGTTATAATAGACGGGCTCCCAGTACCGTGTGTTGAAGTACTGGCTCTCCATGTGCCTCCCGAACTGCAGCCGCCCCGAGGACATCTTTTTATGGAACGCGACGCAGTTATCCACGACAGCGCGGCGATAGGCGGCCTCCTGCGGGGACATGTGGTCGAATCCCTGGTTCGTGTCGATGCCTGCCAGCGACTGGGCGCTGAGCGCCTCTGCCGAGGGCATTCCCGTGGACGATGACGTGCCCGGCAGGCTATATCCATCCATGCCGTAGGGCGGCATACCCTGCATTCCATACCCGTCCATCCCCTCGAACGCCATCTGGGCGTGCGCCGGCACGCAGAAAGCGGTGAGCGTGGCGATGAGCGTTATCAAGGTGGCGAAGTGTTTCCGGTGCATCGTTAGCGATACGCGGCTTATGGAGGCTAAATGATTCGTCAAAAGAATGAATGATATGCGGCGTGGGCGGCTCTTTATTTTCACAGCCGCCCCGCGCCCCCTCTCGCCGAAACTCGTGTATCTTAATCGCGGGCTGCCGATGGTATGCCCCCGGGCTAACTACCCTTATGCCCCTCTAAAGGCATTTATACCTATAGCGGGAATATCGTTGGTTGTATCATGGTCAACATAAAAAAGCTGGCATTCGACGCCATCGTCGTCGCCTACACGGCCATTGCCCTGGCCCAGTTCGTGCCGTGGCTGCTATTGTCGATATTCGGCCCTGCGCCGCTTGCGGTCGGCATTTCTGATGGCATTTTTCGGTTTTTTTCTCTGTTCTGCCACCAGCTCCCTTGGCGCTCGCTGTTCTACGACGATATCCAGATGCCGGTATGCGCCCGCTGCGCCTCCATCTACGTGGCCACTGCGCTGGGCCTCATCTTCTTCAGGCTTAAAGGGTATGGGGACAGGGAGTTCAGGATGAACTGGCTGCTGTTCGCTCTTCTTTTGGCCCCTACGGGCATCGACGGCACGACGCAGCTCCTGGGCTGGCGGGAGAGCACGAATGCCCTGCGCCTTGTCACAGGCGTGCCCTATGGCCTCGCCTACGCCTATATCCTTGCCTGGGCCGTGCCGTTCGTCTATGCGCTTCTCGAGCTGATCCACGCGGCCCTGAAGCATGATGAGCGGAAGACGTCCGACGTGCTGGGGCGGGTGAAAGATATGGCGTGGCCTTTCGGAGAAAAGAAGCTTTAATATTATTTATAGGGCTCATTTATCCAAAATGTTGTCCCATGCCGTGTTTCCCGTGGCGCTGGATCCCTCCGGTTTGTATCACTAAACCACGAAAATTCTTTTTTATCCCACGTAAGGGCTCGAAAGCACGAAGGCGCATGCTTCGGGCTTAAAACACTAAACAACCTCCCAAATGCCCGAACCTCACTAAACAGTGAAAACACGAGAGACAGCATAACTTCTGGATAAGCGCATGCTGTCCTCGTGTTTTAAATAATTAGTGCTTTGGTGCCCTTCGGGAGGTTGTTTAGTGTTTTGAACACCAGGCATGAGCTTGGTGTTTTTGTGCTTTACGTGGGATATAAAAATTTTCGTGTTTTCGTGTTGAAAAACAGGGGGTATATATGCGTCGCTAGGACGGCATAGACCATGCCATTGGAGGGTTAAACAAAAGCGTAGGGCTCTACTGGCCGTTCTTATCAGCACTCGCCCCGGCGCCCTCTTTTTTGGGTACATCCTCGGACTCCATGATGTGCTGGATGTAGGGCAGGACGAAGATGGCGCTGCCGAAGCCGAAGATGGAGCCGGTAATGATGCGCAGCCCGTTATTGCTCAGCGTCGTCCAGACCAGCGTGTAGTCCGGGCCGATGCCCCGCGGTATGGGCACCCCGAATAGCTGCGCGAAGCCGTCGATGGCCATGGGCATACAGATCAGGATATACCAGAAGATGTGGAAGGGCTTGAGCCTGTTTCTAATGAAATAGAACAGCAGGCCTCCGGCGAGGAACGAGACGTAGATGGCGAAGCACCGGGAGCACACGGCCATCTCGTAGCCGAAGATGAACAGGCTCCTCTCGGGGAGCTGGTGGCAGGTGACGTGGTATGCCGCCATGATCATGCCCGCGATCTGCACGAGGACCGGGTTGCCCGTCGAAAAGAAGTATGGGGCCAGCAGGATGGGGACGATGAAGAGAAACAGCAGTGCGTTCACCACGGTGAGCCAGTGCTTGACGACGAACTCCGCGGAAGCCATAAGATAGCGGTCGGGCATGTTCATAGGTCCACAGACCTACAAGGCATCATTCGATTAAATCTTTTCGTTATGGGCATGCGTAAGAGATGGCAACACGATGCGGAAGTAATGCGTCAGCAGGACGAGCGCGATCGCGGCGATGAAGAGGCCGGCGATGCCAAAGACGACGGGCCCGATGATGTAGGCGAACATGAGCAGGCCCGTGTTGACCTGGCCCTGGGACATGAAGGGCCTCAGCACGAATTCGGGCAGCGTCTGGACGAAGATGACCACGGCCGCCACCATGACGATGAAGAAGCCGATGTTCGCCATGAAAGTGCCGGCGACCAGGGAGTGCGCCAGGATATAGAGGAACATGGGCACCGTGACCAGGTACATGCCCACGACGGGCACCAGCGCCGATACGCCGCATAAAATGCCCATAAGGATGGGATAAGGTATGTCCATGGTCGGCGGAGCGAAGACGTTCAGTAAACTAAAGATGAACGCCGCCACGATGGCAAAGAAGACGATGCTCAGGATGTTCCCAAAAAAGATCTTTTCGAGGTCCTCGTCCACGGCCCGGTAATACTTCACGAACATGCCGTCGTGCTCGTGCAGGAGGGAGGGAAACGTGTGTTTTACCCAGGCCTTGAGCTTATCGTCGTCCCTCAGCAGGTAGAAGGCGATGATCACAATCAGGAATACCTTGAAGATGATGTCGGCGATTGTCATGCCCGTCGAGATAACCAGCTGCTGGAGCCCCGCGATCGAGCCCCCGTTGCCCGCGATGGCCATGTACCAGTCATGGGGTATGATGGCATTGATATTCCCGGATAGGACGTTCTCCATGGTCAGGTTCTGCAGGATGTGCGAGACGGTCGTGCTCATGTTCGTCAGCGGCCCCTGCGACATCGACTGAAGGCCTATGCCCGTTACGACGGCGTTGAACTGCGACAGGGCGAGCAATGCTGTGTAGCCGATGATGATCAGCAGAGGCAATACCAATAAGAACATGCACGCGGCCACGAGCAGCGACTCGTTCTTGATGTAAGGCCGCAGCTTATGCTTGATGGGCTTCGCAATATAGTATATGAAGATGGCATAGACTATGACGGTGATGAAAGGCCAGACCACCCACAACAGCAATAGCATGAGGGCCACTCCGAAGATGACCCATTTGGCGTCATACGCCCGCCGTAATATCCCTGGCATCTTAATTGAGGTAAATGTTTATAACCTGAAATATGTTATGTATGGTTGATGGTCAGCGACTTTTTCAAGGGAAAGAAGTGCGGCATCTGCGGCAAGGATGCGACGAAGGCGATGTTCGGCCGCTACCTGTGCGACTCAGAGGACTGCTACTGGAAAGCCCGCGAGGCCCGCTCCAGCGAATGCATCGGCAAGACGATGAAGCATAATGAGAACTGAGCGAATTATCAATTATAACGATTTTCAATGCGATATTTATCGAGCAAGGTAATTCACAACTTTATGCCATATAACTCGCCGTATTTTTCTTTGATGTAGCGTATGAAGTAGTCCTCGCTCATCGCTTCGCCGGTCACCTTTTTGATGAGCGTCGCCGCGTCATAGCGCTTGCCGTGCCGGTGCACGTTTTGGCGTAGCCATTTCAGAGGCGCGTCCAGGTTTCCAGCCGCGATGCTTTCTTCCATGCCGGGCTCCTGCCGCTTCATGGCGGCCCAGAGCTGTGCGGCGTTGAGGTTGCCCAGCGTGTACGTCGGGAAATAGCCGAAGTCACCCGCCGCCCAGTGGATGTCCTGGAGGCAGCCGCGCGCGTCGTCGGGGACGGGGATCCCCAGGTACTTCTCGAAGAGCTCGTTCCAGTACGACGGGACCTCCTTTGTTTTGAGCTTGCCATCAAAGAGCGCCCGCTCCACATCGTAGCGGAGCATGATGTGCAAATTGTAAGTGACCTCGTCGGCGTCCGTGCGGATGTACGAGCGCTTTACGGCATTGACGTGCCGGTAGAAATCCTCCACGGGCACTTTCTTGAACGCCGGGAACGCCTGCCGGAACTTCGGGTAATAGCAGTCCCAGAAGGGCCGGCCGCGGCCGACCATGTTCTCCCAGAGCCTGGACTGTGACTCGTGGATGCCCATGGATACGCCCGCGGCCAGCGGCGTATAGTAATACTTCTCGAGGAAGCCCTGCTCGTAGAGGGCATGGCCCGCCTCGTGCATGGCCGGGAACACGACGTAGGAGGGGTCGGCCTCGTCGTAGCGGACGGTGATGCGGACGTCTCGGCACGCGCCCGAGGTGAAGGGGTGCGCCGAAACGTCGACACGGCCCCGGCTCATGTCGAAGCCCATGTCTGTTACGAGGCTGGCGACGAAGGCGCTCTGGCCGGATACCGGATATTTTCCCCCGGGGACAGACCCGTCCAGGCCCGGCTCGTTCAGTATTCGGGCGGCCAGCGGTATGAGCTTCTTCTTGAGGCGGGCGAACACGGCGTCGATATCCTTTGATTTTGCGTAGGGCTCGTACTCGTCCAATAAAGCGTCGTAGGGCCGGTCCTCATAGCCGACGTGTTCCACTACTTTAAATTTCAGGTCGATCGTCTTTTTCAGCCAGGGCTCCAGCAGCTCGAAGCGGCTCTCGGCCCTCGCCCGCGCCCAGGCGTTCGTGGCCAGGGACTGGGTCCGGGTGATCTCCCTGACGAGGTCGCCCGGGACGGCGGATGCGAGCCTCCACTTTCTCTCGACCTCCCGCAGGATCACGGCGCCGTCGGCGGAAAGCTCCTGCTTTTTCAGGGAGCGGATCAGCCGGCCCATTTCCTTCGACGTCAGGCGCTCGTGCATTATACCGCAGAGGACGGCGTTCTGGTTCGCCCTGTCCGGTGCCGAGCCCGGCCGCATGCAGGTCCGCTCGTCCCACGTGAGGACGCCCGCCGCCTGCTCCAGAATGCTATATTCTTTTACCCGCTCCAGGAATTCCCTGTACTCTGCGCTCGCCATTATTTCACCAGCCTTGCCACGTTCCATCCCTTTTTCACGCCGATCGACCGCGAGACCGGCTCGCACTTGGCCCTCAATAAATAAGCGATAGGCCTGAACCTCTCGTCGGAGAGGGCCTCGTAGTTCGCCATGCCCTTGCTTATTATCACGTCCGCGTCGCTCATGGCCCGCAGCGTCTCCGGCGGAAGCTCCCTCATGCAGACGCCGATGGCGTTGGAGCCGGTCGTGAGCACTTTATTCACCTTCTCCGCCAGGCCCATGCTGCGTACGTCGTCCATGGTGGCGTCGGTGACGATGTTGCCGCCGCGCACGACCAGCGTGACGTGCGCCCCCGCTGCCTTGAGCAATTCGAGGACGAGCTCGTCGAAGTAGATCTCGCCGCAGTTATCCGTAAGATATGCGACCCTGCCGTTCCTTGCCAGGCGCATGATATCGCCCGTGTCGTCCACCTGCAGGCCCCGCTCCATCTCCTCCGCAAAAAGTGATTCGAAGTCGCCGATCTCGATCTGGTGCTCCTGCAGCCCGAAGTCGAAGTTGTTCCCCACGATGGACGCTAGCACGGCGATCCTGAAGCGGTCATTCTCCAGCGCGCCCAATACTCTCTTGCGGACCGCGGGCATCAGCTTTTTTCCGATGACGTTGCTCTGCGCCTTTATTTCCCGGTACGGGTCGTCGTCGCCCAAAATGGCGTAGGCCCTGCGGTGAATGCCGGTGGAAATGTTCGTGGCGTTCACGCCCTCGCGGAAGTTATCCCGTAAATACTCGAGGCCGCTCTCCATGACCTCGAAGATAAGGGACTGGTCCTTCGTGGACAGGTTGGCCTCGTAAAGCGTACGGTTCAACAGGCAGGGAGCGCATCTCGGGTCCGACTTCATAGTGGATACAGAAAGGCGGCGTTATGATATATGCTTTATCTGGTCCCGATATTGAAACATTATATACTTAAAAAAATATATTAGTTCGTATATATGGAATCTTTACGCATCGGGATGTTCGCGTGGGAGTCGCTCCACGGAGTCAAGGTGGGCGGCTTGGCGCCCCACGTCTCGGAGATATCGGAGGCGCTGGCCCATAAAGGGCATGAGGTGCACGTGTTCACCCGGAGGGGCGACTGCGGCCCCTATGACGAGGTCAACGGTGTCCACTACCAGCGGGTGAAGAGCCGCAGCGGCGGCAGCATCGTCAGCGAGATGGACTCGATGTGCGATGCGTTCCTGGACCGCTATCATTCCGTGAGGAAGCTGTTTGGCGAATTCGACGTGCTCCACGGCCACGACTGGCATCCCGTCACGGCGCTCACCCGCCTCAGGAAAAAGGGCCGCGACTTCGTTATGACGTACCACTCGATCGAGTGGGGCAGGAACGGGAACCGCCACAGCACGTCTCCAGAGGCAGGAGAGATATCCCACCGGGAATGGCTCGGCGGCTACGAGGCGAAAAAGCTGATCGTCACGTCGAAGGCGCTCATGGACGAGCTCCAGCTCATCTACAGCATTCCGTCTTACAAGCTGAACCTGGTGCCCAACGGCATCTTTCCTAAAAAGATAAATAAGGAAGTGGACCCCGCGGAAGTAAAGATGAGATATAAGATCGAGCCCGAGTCGCCGCTGGTCCTGTTCGTGGGGCGCATGAAATACCAGAAAGGCCCTGACCTTCTCGTGAAAGCTGTACCGCACGTCCTGAAGAAAAGCCGGGACTCGCGCTTCGTGTTCGCCGGCGACGGCGACATGCGGCCGTTCTGCGAGGCCAAAGCGCATAGCCTGGGCGTGTCCGGCGCCTGCCGCTTCCCCGGATACGTGCCTGACGGCGAGCTTGTCGACCTTTTTAACTCGTGCAACATGCTGGCCGTCCCGTCGAGGAACGAGCCCTTCGGCATCGTGGTGCTCGAGGCCTGGGACGCCTGCAAGCCGCCCATAGGCACCGACGCCGTGGGCATCATCGACAACTTCGTCAACGGCATAAAGGCCAGGCCGCAGCCTGAATCCCTCGCCTGGTGCATCAGCGACGTCGTGGACAAGCCTGGGGCGCTGAAGTGGATGGGCATGCAGGGTAAAAAATTGGTGGATTCCATCTACGACTGGAACAACGTCGTGGACGAGCTCCTCAAGGTCTACGACAAAGTGGCCTGACAGCTATTTTCCAGCGCCTTCCTGGAGCTAAGTGTACGGGCGATTAAAAATGTTTGGCTCTTCTCCGACTTTTGGATATATGCTTATCTTTTTTTAACGCATGCCTTGTTGGTATTGTTTTCACCACAAAGGCTCGATGGCACGGAGTTTCACTAAGTTTTCTTTTAAAATTAAGGTACAAAGGACTCAAAGCCGGTTCATTGGCGATCAAGGCCAAAGGATACAATGGCACGATGGAATGAACATGCGAGCACTTTTTGCCATTGAGCCTTAGAAACCTTTGTGCCACAAAACCCAAAAAGCGTGCTCCGTGCCCTTAGAGCCTTACATTTAAAAGAAACTTTATGAAACTCCGTGCCATCGTGCCTTTGTGGTGAGAAACCAAAGGGCTGCACCAGCATCTAAAAAAGGAGAAGAACATAAATGTTTTGAACGAGCGTGGCGAAACTTATCTCAGCAGCCTGCCGTCCTTCATGAGTAATTTTTTATGGCCGTCTTTGTATTCGACCTCGAGGGTCACGTCGGGCGCCGTGACGAAGTCCCAGTGCATGTTGCTCGCCACGTTGCCGCCGTACATGTCGCTCCGGCCGAAGGCCACGTGCACCGAGCCTCCGATCTTCTCGTCCGTCAGGATGTAGCCGATGGCGCGGTCGATGACCGGGTTCAGGCCGATGCCCAGCTCCGCGACCTTCAGGGCATTCGCCGAGCCGTATTTTTCCTTGTCGACCTCCACCATCTTGTGCAGCGTGTCCCGGAGCACCTCCTCATTGTGCTCGGCGGTACACTCGTCGGGAAGCAGCGTGCCGTCCTTGAACTTGAGCCGGACGCCTTTTATGATCGTTCCCCGCGTCAGGTCGTCGATGGTCAATGGACAGTAAAGGGTGCCGCTGCCGTAGGTCTCCACGGGAGCGACGAAGACCTCGCCCGCGGGCAGGTTGCCTCCCAGGTCTCCCACCGCCACTTTCTCGGGCGTGAGCACGCCGTCGTCCGGATTTAACCGCCTGCCTTCGATGTCCAGGCTGAAGTCGGTGCCGTTGGGGTCGGTGACGTGCACGTACTTCGCGTTGTTGAGGACGCGCATGACGTGCTCGCAGTCCTCCTTCAGGACGCCATAGTCGATGAGGCATCCGCCGATGACCAGCTTTTCCAGCTCCTTCAGGGGGACATTATACATCTTCGCCATGCCTTCCGTGGCCCACCCCATGTATAGCCAGCGCTTTCCCGGCTTGCCATAGATGATCTGCATGACCGGGAAGTTGCCCTCCGACCGTGCCTGCAGCTTTTCCCGGAAGTATTTCTTGATGCTGGGGTCGCTATACGGCTCGACGGTGACGTAGGCGTCCATGGCCTGGACCACGCCCATCATGATCTTAGGCATCGCCTTGAGCTGCCGCACCGTGCACGTCTCCAGCAGGCGCTTCTGGTAGTCGTTGGATACGGCCGTGATGAAGGGCTGGCCGCCGCGCTTTGCCACGGCGATGCCGATCTCCTCAAGGAACTTCTGCGCGTGCGCTCCCCCGCTGATGAGCACCGCGTCGCCGCTCTTCACGTCCAGGGAGCTTATAACGTCCTCCGCCAGCTTCGGATAGATATTCTCATCGATCATCGCAAACACCATTCTTTAAGACTAGATGTCATTCCAGTATCAATAATGTGTCTCACGTTTCGTCGGGCACGATGCTGATGCCGTTCTCGTCGTAGACGGCGAGCCAGCGCCGGTGCGCCTTAATCTCGCCGGTCAATATGAGCCTGCTCAGGGGGACGTAGACGAACTGCCGAACGACCCGCCGCAGCTCCCTCGCCCCATACTCGGGGCTGTAGCCGGCGCTGGCCATGAAGTTCTCCGCGCCCTCGCTCAGGCGTAAAGTCACATGGTGCGTCCGCTCCAGCTCGGCGAGCGTCTCATCCAGCGTCTTCCGCAGCAGCCGCTTCACCGCGGCCACGTCAAGCGGCCTGAAGGCCACGATCTCGTCGATTCGGTTGACCAGCTCGGGCCGGAATACGTCCAGGCCCTTTTTGCGGGGCCGCCGCTTCACGCCTTCTTCCATCTCCTCGTAGCTCGCCCCCCCGCCGGGCTCCAGGTTGGACGTGAGGATGAAAATGGTATTTCTGGCGTCCGCCGTCCGGCCCCGGGAATCCGTGATGCGGCCCTCGTCAAATAGCTGCAGGAATACGTCGAACACCCGCGGGCTGGCCTTCTCCACCTCATCGAAAAGGGCGACGGTATAAGGCCGGGCCCTGAGCATGCGCACCAGCAGGCCGTCCTCCTCGTAGCCGACGTAGCCCGGCGGGGAGCCGATAAGCTTCGCCACGCTGTTATCCTCCGAGTACTCCGACAGGTCCAGGCGGATCATCTCGGAGGAGCTGCCGAATAAGAATTCCGCCAGAAGCCTCGCCGTCTCGGTCTTGCCCACGCCCGTCGGGCCCGTGAACAGGAACACGGCAAGGGGCCCGCGCCGCTTTTCGATGCCCGAGTATGCCACCATGAGGCGCCGGCTGATCCGCCCCACGGCCTCCTCCTGGCCCGCGATCCGGCTTTTTAAAAACCCTTCAAGCCCCAGCAGCCTAGATGTCGAGGGGCCCTCCAGGTGGGCGGCCACCAGCCCGATGGGCAGGCCGATACTGTCGGCCAGAGTCTCGGCGACGACCTTCGAGTCCACCTGCTTGCGGGGCTCTTCCATAGAGCCCATGCTGAGCGACGGTATGCGCGCCCCCGAGCACGCCATGTCCAGGAGATCGACCGCCTTATCCGGAAGCATGTGCTCTGCGTCGAACCGCATGGAGAGGTCGACGGCGGCCTCGACCGCCTCGTCCAGGATGCGCACGCCGTGGTGTTCCTCCAGCCTGGGCCGGAGCACTTCCAGCATGTCGAGCGCCTCTTCACGGCAAGGCTCTTCCACGAGAATGGTCTCAAACCGCCTTTCCAGTGCCGGGTCCGCCTCGATGTAGCGGTGATACTCGGCGATGGTGCTCGTGCCGATGCACCGCAGGCCTCTGACGAGGTAGGGCTTAAGGATGTTCGAGGCGTCCAGCGCCGAGCTATCGCTCCTTCCTGCCCCCACGATGGTGTGGATCTCGTCGATGAAGAGGATCACCGCCGGGTCGGCGATGGCCTCGTCCAGGACGCCGGTCAGCCGCTCCTCAAGGTCGCCCCGGTATTTCGTGTTCGCAACCAGCGACGCCATGCTGATCTGAATTATACGCTTGCCGCCGAGCACGTGGGCGTCCTTGCCGCGGGCGATGCGCACCGCGAGCGCCTCCACGATCGCCGTCTTTCCGACGCCCGCCTCGCCTACCAGCACAGGATTATTCTTCGCGCGCCGGCCGAGAACCTGTATGAGCTGTAAAAGCTCCTTTTTCCGGCCGGAGAACGGCCCGAGTTTATTTTTTAATGCGTCCCCGGTCAGGTCCCGGCCATACTTTAAAAGGTACCCATCACGCTTCGGGCCCAGCCAATCGTTCACGGCACTGGAGATCTCTTTCCGCTCCATGGAGCGCTGGTAAGACTTGTCTCCGCCCTCGAGTATGGCGATCCAGGCGTACACGGGCTCCATCAGGTCCGACGGGGCGATGCCGGCGCCGGATAGCGCCGCCTCAACGGCGGGGCCGGGGCTCTCGAGGACTGCCGCCAGGAGGTGGAGGCACGAGACCTCGCCCTTCACGTATGAAAGCCCGCCCGCCCTCCGGAACAGCGCCTTGCACTCATCGCTCCGGTGGAGTACCCGGGATTCCCCGGGCCTGTCGCCGCTCCCCACGGCCATCCGGACGCTGCGCCGGATGCTCGCAGCGGGCGAGGGCCGGTCGCAGGCGCCATCGAGCACGTTCTGGATGGCGTCCCGCTCAGCCCTGATCGGCTCGGAGTCCGCCGTGTCCATGGCCTTGTCCAGGCTCATGAGGCCGATAAAGAGGTGCTCCTTCTCTATGACGCTGCCCTTCGACCTGGCGGCTTCCTCGGCCGCGATGTCCCAGGCCTTCGACGCTCCCGCAGTCAGCTTAAGCGTGTCCATTGTATCACCGTTTCTTTTTATTGCCGAGCACCCGCAAGCAGGCTTCTACGGCCTCCTGGGACGCGCCCGACCTTCCGAGAGCGCTCCTGAGCTTTTCCGCCGCACGCGGATGGCCCGGATCCAGGCGCAGAGCCGACATATACTCGCCGATGGCGCCCTGGAGGTCGCCCATATCGTCGAGGGACAACCCGAGCTGGTAGTGGGCCAGGGGATTCATGGGATCGGCGCCGATGGAGAGGCGATATTCGGCCACTGCCTCCAGGGGCAGGCCCTTAGCACGCAGGGCGCTGGCCATATTGTAATGCAGGATGGGGTCTTCCGGGCTAAACAAAGCCGCTTTAATGTATTCCTCGATGGCCAGGTCCAGCTCTCCCTCCATGGCCAGGGCCAGGCCCAGGTTAATCCTCGCCTCCACGAAGGCCGGCTTGATGCGCAGCGCTTCTGTATATTCTATAATGGCTCTAGCATACTGGCCGCACCGGGCGTACGATAATCCCAGGTTGTGGCGGGCCATGGCGTGCTCCGGCCGGATGGCCAGCGCCTCACCGTATTCCCTCACAGCCTCCTCGATCAGGCCTTTCGCCCCGAGGGCCGTGCCCAGGTTATTATGGGCGTCCGCCTGGCCCGGGTCGAGCCGCATGGCTTCCCGGTACTCGCTGATGGCCATGTCCTCCTCTCCCCGGGCGTCGTATGCCACGCCAAGATTGTTATGGACCATGGCCAGGCCTGCCCTGTGCCGGTCGGCGAACATGGGCTCGGACTTGAGCGCCTTACGGTAGACCCATATGGCCTCGTCGAACAGCCCCACGTTATAGAGGGCAAGCCCCCGGTTGTTATATTCCCAGGCGTCCGGCTCGATGCGACAGGCGACGGCCGGAGGCTCCATCCTGGAATGGGAGCGGTAGACGTGCTCGAGGTCCGACCGGAGCGACTGGAAGTCGCTATACCTTTCTCCGGGCACTTTTTTCAGGCATTTCTGTATGATGGGGAATAGCCGGTTATAGAGCCTGGGCACCGGCTCTTCGCAGTGCATCCGCCTGTACTCTTCGAGGCTGTCCGCGGCGAACGGCGCCCGGCCGCCGGCAGCCATCTGGTAGAGGATGACGCCAAAGCTGTAGATGTCGCTGCGGAGATCGCTGGCGCCGCTGAACTGCTCGGGCGCCATCCAGGGCGCCGTGCCCGCCATGGAGCTCCCGGGATAGCCATCCGCATCGTAGGAGCGCAGGGTCCCCTCCCAGAACCTGGCCAGCCCGAAGTCCGTGATCTTGAGGGTGCCGTCCCTCGATATCATGAGATTATCGGGCTTGATGTCCCGGTGCGGTGTGACGCCCTGCGAAGCCGCGTATGCCATGCCGTCGCAGAACTGCATGGCCCACCGGAGGGCCTGGCCGGGCGATATCGGGCTGTGCAGGAACTGGGCAAGGGTGTTCCTGCCCATGTCATCGGGCTCGACATACTCCAAAACGATGAACAGACGGTTATCCAGCGCCTCCACGCTGACGGCCTGCACGATGTTCGGGTGGGCGTCCATGAGCACCCAGGCCAGCGCCTCGTGCAGAAAATTCGTCTTGATGCGGTCGGAGTACAGGTACCTATCCTGGAAGGTCTTCAGCGCGTAGGTCTGCTTCGCGCGGCGGTCGTAGCACGCGTACACGACGCCCATGCCGCTCTTCCCCTCGCCGCCCAGTATACGTCTCACCACGTACTGGTCGCCGATGACGGAGCCCACGCCGATCCGGAGCTCCTCGGGAATGCCCGGCCTGCCAGTGCCGCCGGCTATATACGAGCGCTCGAGCTTGCTTTTAATCTCAACTGTCTTCTCCCCCGCCTGTCCTGCCTCGTCGCCAAGCATGCAATTACCCAAAAAGTAATTAACTATTTGTAGAATTAGAATAAAAAAGTTACTATTTTGAAGGAAAAAGAAAAGCGAGCCACAGTATGGCTCACTTATCGAATTGCGTGGGCTTGGCGCCCCTTACGAGCGCCACCTTGCCGGTGCGCACCATCTCCTTGATGCCGAACGGCCGCATGAGCTCCTCCAGCGCATCGATCTTATCGGTGCTGCCCGTGACCTCGATGATGAGGCTCTTGGCGCTCACGTCCACGATCTGGGCCCGGAAGATGTTCGTGATCTGGATGATCTCCGCCCGCTGGTCGGGGCCGGCGGTCACTTTAAGCAGGGCCAGCTCCCGGTCCACGGAGTCCAGGGGCGATATGTCGACGACCTTGATGATGTCTATCAGCTTGTTCAGCTGCTTTGTGACCTGCTCGATGACGTGCTCGTCGCCGTGCACCACGATGGTCATCCTGGAAATGTCGGGATTCTCGGTAACGCCCACGGTGAGGCTGTCGATGTTGTAGCCGCGCCTGCTAAATAAACCGGATACGTGGGTCAGCACGCCGGGCTTGTTGGCCACAAGCACGGAAAGGGTGTGGAAATTGTTGCCGTTGGACATTACTTGAACCCCCTCTGCTCGACGAACTCGTTGATGGAAGCTCCCGCCGGGACCATCGGGAAGACGTTCTCCTCCCGCGACACCCGGAAGTCGATGAACACGGGGCGGTCGCTCTTCATGGCCGACTTGATGGCATCCTTCACGTCGCCCTGCTTTTCGACCCTTATGCCTAATGCGCCATACGCTTCGGCGACCTTGACGAAGTCTGGCTGGCCCCGCATGTCGGTATACGAGTAGCGCCGGTTATAGAACAATTCCTGCCACTGCCGGACCATGCCCAGGTACTCGTTATTCAGGATGGCCACGCGGACCGGGATGTCGTTGCTCACGGCGGTCGCCAGCTCCTGGATGTTCATCTGGATGCTGCCGTCGCCGGCGATGTCCCAGACCTCCTTGTCCGGGCACCCGACCTTGGCGCCGATGGCCGCGGGGAAGCCGTAGCCCATGGTGCCCAGGCCGCCCGAGGAAATGAACGTCCTCGGCCGCTTACAGCGTATATAGTGGGCCGCCCACATCTGGTTCTGGCCGACCTCGGTGACGAAGATGCCATCCTTGACCAGGTCGTTGAGCCTCTCGACGATGCACTGGGGCTTGAGCTCGCTGCAGTCCTTGTCATAGTCCAGCGGGTACTCCTTCTTCCAGTGCTGGATCTTCTGGTTCCAGGCCGACGACTTCGTAAGCTTCACCTTCAGCATGGAGTTCAGCTTTTTCAGGACCGCCTTAGCGTCGCCCACTATGGGCACGTCCACACGGACGTTCTTGCCCAGCTCTGCCGGGTCAACGTCGATGTGGATGATCTTCGCGCTGGGGGCGAAACTCTCGATCTTTCCCGTGACGCGGTCGTCGAACCGGGCGCCGATGGCGATCAGCAGGTCACAATCGATGATGGCGTAGTTGGCGTACCGCGTGCCGTGCATGCCCAGCATGCCCAGCGACAGCGGGTGGTCTTCCGGGAAGGCTCCCTTGCCCATGAGCGTCGTCGTCACGGGCGCCATGATGGATTCCGCCAGCTGTTTGACCTCTTCGTGGGCGTTGGCCGTGATGGCGCCGCCTCCCACGTAGAGCACCGGCCTTTCGGCCTTTTCTATGAGATCGCAGGCCTTCTTGATCTGCAGGGGATGTCCCGCGTAGGTCGGCTTGTAGCTGGCCAGCTTAGCCTCCTTCGGGTACTCGAAATCCATCAGGTCGGACTGGACGTCCTTGGGCAAGTCCACGAGGACGGGGCCAGGCCGGCCGGTCGAGGCGACGAGGAACGCCTCCTTGATCGTCATGGGCAGGTCTGCGGCGTTCTTGATGAGGTAGTTGTGCTTCGTGATGGGGATGGTGATGCCGGTGATGTCGGCCTCCTGGAAGGCGTCGTTGCCGATGAGCTTCGTCGGCACCTGCCCGGTGATGGCCACCATCGGCACGGAGTCCATGTAAGCGGTCGCGATGCCTGTTACCAGGTTCGTGGCCCCCGGGCCGCTTGTGGCGAGGCATACGCCTACGCGCCCCGTGGCCCTGGCAAAGCCGTCCGCGGCGTGCGCCGCTGCCTGCTCGTGCCTCACCAGTATATGGCGAATGCTCGAATCGTAGAGCTCGTCATAGACCGGGAGGATCTGGCCGCCTGGATACCCGAAAATGGTATCCACTCCCTCGGCTTCGAGCGACTTGATCAGTGCTCTCGCGCCGGGGATCCTTTGGGGTGCGTTCGCGCTCACTACTTGACCTCCTTTGTGGTGCTTTGCTTGTAAGAAAGCGGGAATATTAATAGTTTATCATTATTTTTCATATTAGACCTCGTGCCCTCACGGCTTTTCCGCTTTCCTGACGATGCCGTTCTTCTCTTCGATGAGGCGGTTCATCCCGTCGACGAACGCCTGGACGGAGGCCATGATGATATCGGGGCCAGCGCCTCGGGCGCTGATGACTCTGCCGTCCCGGGACATCTTGACCCATACCTCTACTAAAGCGTCCGTGCCGCCGGTGATGGCCTCGACGCGGTAGTCGTCCAGCTTCACGTCTGCGACGCCGGAAATGGACCGGCGCAGCGCGTTCAGCGCTGCGTCCACGGGGCCCACGCCCACGGCCGATTCGGTGATCTCATGCCCGTCGATGGTAAGTTTGACCGAGGATGTCGGGGTCGCGTGGTTTCCCGATAAAATGGTGCAGTCGATGAGCTTTATCCTGGCGACGGCGTGGTTGCCCAGCACGCTGTCCGCGATGGACATCAGGTCGACGTCCGTGACGTGCTTGCCCATGTCGCCGAGGGCCTTGACCCGGCCCGTTATTTCGTCGAGCTGGGGCCCGGTCGCGCTCAGCCCGAAGCCCTGGAGCGCCATCTCCACGGTCGAGCGCCCGGCGTGTTTTCCGAGCATGATCTGGCGCTTTCTGCCTATTGTTTCGGGCATGATGGGCTCGTACGTGGCGGCGTTCGCCATGAGCCCGTGGACGTGTATCCCGGACTCGTGCATGAAGGCGTTGTCGCCTACCAGCGACTTGTTCGGGGCCACCGGGATGCCCATGAGCCGGCTGACGAGGCGAGACGTGGGGTACAGGTTCTCGAGGACGATGCGGGTGTCGACGCCGTACAGCGACTTCAGCACGATGGCGACCTCTTCGAGCGACGTATTCCCGGCCCGCTCCCCTACGCCGTTAATCGTGACGTGGGCCTGGCTTGCGCCCGCCCGGAGCGCAGCGAGAGTGTTCGCAGTTGCCAGGCCGAAGTCGTCGTGGCAGTGGATGCTTATGGGAGCGCCCACTTCCTGCACGAGCCTCCGGAAGATGTCGTACGTGCCCTCGGGGTTGAGGACCCCGACGGTATCGCAGAAGCAGAGCCTGTCGGCTCCCGCCTCTACGCCCGCCTTATAGACGTCGCCGACGTAATCCAGGTCGGCCCTTGAGGCGTCCTCGCCCGATAGCTCGACGATCAGCCCGTGCTTTTTGGCGTACTCGACCATGTCCACCGCAGTGCGCTTGACCGTTTCGCGGTCCTTTTTCAATTTCTGCGTGATGTGCAGGTCGGAGATCGGCACGACCAGGTGGACGGAGTCGACGTCGCAGTCGAGGGCGTAGTCTATGTCGCTTTTAACGATGCGCGCAAAACTGCAGATTTCCGCTTTCAGGTTTTCGCGGACAACGGCCTTGATACCGTCGCGCTCGCCCTGGGAAGTCACGGCCGATCCGGCCTCAATGACGTCGACGCCAAGGGCGTCCAGATTTCTGGCGATCCAGACCTTTTTCTCCGGCTCCAGGCTGACGCCTGGCGTCTGCTCGCCGTCTCTCAACGTAGTGTCAAGGAACCTGACACTGGTGAATAAAAAGATCCCTTCTGTTTTCCATAGAGATTCCTACATCGTAATCTCGCTGGATATATTTGAACCTTTCTGATAAGGATAATAAGGGGTGTTTTGCCATGGAGGCGCTAGATCAAACGCTTTGAAAATCTCTTTCCAGATCCGTTGGCACATCCGAACTAAATAATGGCAGTTGAATTTAAATCGGCAATAATGGGCGTGCTGCGAGCCTTTTAGATCTTCGGGGGCTTCGGGCCCTCGTCCTTCTTCCCGCCGGCCATGCCTTCGCGCTCCTTGCGCTTGCGCTCCATCCACTCGTATATGCCGATGGAGCCGGCCACGACCGCTATCAAAGAGGAGATGGTACCGACGCAAAGGGCCGGGTTATACAGGAGCGATATCCAGGAGTCTATGGGGTTCGTCGGCGTAGGAGACGGCGTAGGCGTCGGGGTCGGCGTGCCGGCCAGCGCCTTCAGCGGGATGGGGGCGACGGTCGAGTCCTCCGTGATCTTGCCGTTGGTCGTCAGCGAGACTGGCTGGTATCCCCCCGCGCTGACCGAGATCGTATAAACGTCGGGGTACATCCTGGGGGAGGTATAGAAGCCGTCGTTGCCCGTCGTGACCGACGGGTATGCCTTTTCGTAGGTCACGGAGTGGAATGTCACCGTGGCCCCGGCGACGGGATTATTATTCGCGTCCGTGACATAGCCGGATATGGTCACGGTCTCGGCGGGCAGGGCCGTCGGGGTCGGGCCGAGGTTGACGGTGATGGTGGCGCTATAGGAATCGATGGCCGTGCCATTCTGCGTGGCGTCGAAGCCGAACTTCACGATCTGGCCGTTCTGGGCCTGGATAGCGGGTGTCGACACCGGGACTGTTTGATGGGCGCCAACGGATACGGTTGCCTTATTCGAAGGGTCGTTGATCCAGGCGACGACTGCGATCGGCTCTCCATTGTTGGTAACGGTGATAGTGACGTGGTTGGTGTCCCATACGGGCGAGGAGAAGACCTGCCGTGGGCCCGGCGTGGGCACCGCCGTCGGCGACGCTGTGGCGTTCGGCATCGGCGTGATGGTGGCCATGGTCGTCGGAGTAACGGTCGTGTTGTTATCCGCATGGGCTGCGGACGCAGCGCTGATGCAAGATACCGAGAAAATGGTTATCAGGAGAAATATCGTGGCCGTTTTATTCCCTTTATACACGTTGATCCCCGCCGGCTCTCATGGAGCTGGTCTTTTGCGGATAAGCATTTATACTACTATATAGTTTTTCATCATGCCAAAAAATAGGGCAATTAAAGGCTTATTTTTTCTTAAGCTTCTTCATCATGTCCTCGACTTCCTTGTACCCCTTCTCGTAGGACTTTTCCTCGTCCGGCTGCAGGTACTTCAGGAGCCTCAGGAACTCGCCCGCGTGGACGGCCTCCTCCTCGGCGATGTCTTCTAGAACCGCCTTTGCGACCTTATCATCGATCGAGTCGGCGAGCTGGCGGTAGAGCTGGATGGCCTCGTACTCGGCCGCGATGTCGAATCGTATGGCCCGTACTAGCTCGTCCCGGGTCAATTTCCTTGGGGCGTTCATGCCCGCGAATGGATTTGCGAACTCTGGCATAATGGTCACTTGCACTGTAAAAATGGTCAGCTAAATATAATAATGTTTTTACCCTTTTTATAAGCGATGGCGAGTTTAGCGCTTCCGTAGTTCCCGCAGCATCTCGCGCTGCACCTGCACGATCATATCGCTCAAATACCCGAAAATGAAGATCTGGACGCCCGTGATGGTCAGAAGCGCCGTCAGGATGGTCAGGGGCAGGTGGTTGATGCCCTTGAACCAGTCCAGGGTCACATAGCAGCCGACAGCCAGGCCCGCGATGACGAAGACCGCGCCTATCAGGCTCAGGTACAGCATGGGGTTGTAGGTCTTGCCGAGCTTGTAGATGGTATAGCCGATCTTGAATCCGTCCTCGAGGGGATTGAGCTTCGTGGGCGCGCCCGGCGCCCGGGCCCGGTAAGAGATTGGAACCTCGACCACCCGCAGGTCCTTTTTAATGCTCTCGACCGTGAGCTCGGCCTCGATGCCGAAGCCCGACTGGTTTAGGTCCATCAGCCTGATGGCCTTTTTATTGAAGGCCCTGTAGCCCGTGAGGATGTCCTCGAGCCTGACCCGGAAGTCCAGGTTAAACGCGTTATTCAAAATCTTGTTGCCGATGAGGTTGAGCCGCGTAAAAGCGCCCTTCTCGTAGTCCGCGAACCGGTTCCCCATGACGTGGTCGGCCTTTCCGGCCTCGATGGGGGCGATAAGCTTACCCACCTCTTCAGGCAGGTACGTCCCGTCCCCGTCGATCATCACCGTGACGTCCTTGTCGATGAGGGCGAAGGCCTGCTGCACTGCCATGCCCTTCCCCTTGCCGTCCTGGGAGACGACCCGGGCCCCGGCGGCCGTCGCCTCAGACACCGTATTGTCCGAGCTATTGCCGTCGATCACCATTACGTCCTCATAGCCCAGCTTCTTGAACCGGGCCACGAGGTCCCGTATGGTCTTGCCCTCGTTTAGCGTGGGGATCAGGATGCACACTTTGTCTTTCATACACGCTTACGTTATTTGCACGGTCGAGCCGCTCATGACGGCGCTCTCGGGCACGTCCACGCTCTTCGTGGTGTTGCCGTAGGTAATGACGTACTTTGTCTGCGGCATTATACCGTAAGAGTAGCCGTCGCCCTTCATCAGCTCGGTCGGGTAGGGCACGACGAACGAGTAGTAGCCATTCTGGGCTACTGTACTTGCCGTGTAGTTGAACGTCCGGCCCTGGTCCGTCTTCAGCGTGAGCGTGGCGGTGACGTTCGAGCCCTCCGGCGCGCTGCCCGTAAGCGTCGCGCCGTCGACCTTCTCGAAGATCTTCACGAATTTCGCCGGCGGCCTGGCATCATAGCCGTATAAGGTGCCTCTTGAGTCGGTGGCCACGACGAAGTGCCCGTACAGGTTGTATATTTGCGTGGCGTTATCCAGGTTGTTGAACGAGAGCGGATTGTTGAAGCCGGCGTAGCCCGTGTTACGGTTGATGACCTTCATGTTCACGTAGTAGGCGCCGGCCGACTCGTACACGAGGCGGTAGTGGCTCATGTTGTCCGCGTCCTCGTAGTACAGGCGGTTCATGATCGAGTTATCCCACTTTGCCGTGTCCTGCAGGATTGGCACCGTGTCCTGTGTTTGGTACATGCTAGAGCCGTCCGAGTACAGGTAGGTGCTGTTGACCAGGGACTCCCAGCCGCCGGTATCGCCGATCCAGGTCTGGATGGCGTAGAACTTGCCGGAGGCCATCTGGTTATCGATGGCCACGTACCTGCCGCCCACCTCGTCGAGCATCTTCACGCTCTGGTTCTCGTCCGTGGAGCAGAAGAACGGGGAGGCGCCCGTGGTGCCGTTCTCCTCGATGATGCCGGCCTGGAACGGGTTGGCGTTCGGTATCCGCTGGGCCACGTACTCGATGTCGTGGCCATAGTCCCACCAGCTCATGACGCCATAGGCGCTCGATGGGTAATCGTAGGTCTTATTCGCAGGGTCCTTATAGTACTGCCCGCTAGCGTAGTTGAATGTGGGGCTTATGGTATTACCCTGGGGGTCGGGCGTATGGCTCCGCATCCACATGAGGGCATCGTACCATTCATAAGGCAGCGTGGAGGCGCCGGAAGAAGCCGTCTGGAAGAGAACCCCCTCGGAGTTCGCGCCGGTCGCGTCGCTCATGGGCAGCGCGGGGTAGACGGCGATCAAGGCGAAGACCAGCACGACGAACACGACTGCGATGGTGCTTCCCGTGTTCTTTTTCAGGAAGCGCTGGAAGTTCTCCATGCCGTTGACCTTCTTTTTAAAGTCCGCCCAGTATTTATCCAGGTCCAACATCTGGAACGTCTGATACGCCAGGTATGCAGTCAACAACGCGGCGTTGACTCCCCAGTAATAGGTGAACCGATTCTGCGCCACCAGGGCCCAGGTCATGACCAGATTCCAGACCAGGAACATGATCTCGCCGGGGCGCTGTGAGCGGAACACGTTTATGATCAGCAGGATCAGCCCCAGGATCGCCGCCGGGAACGTCCAGTAGTAGTTCTGCCAGACCGTGTCGAAGCTGTACCCTCCGGTGGTCCGGCTGAGGAACGTCGGGTAGGCTTCCGCGATCGTGAGCGTCCCCCCGCTCGGGACCAGCTGGGTAAGGCTGTACTGCAGGATGCCGAAGAGATTGGGTATGATGAGGTCTACCAGTATCAGGGCGATGACTGTTATGCCTACGATGGCGACGGGGAACGTCCACTTCTCTGCCTTGCTCTCCTTCAGCACGCGTGCGACAGAGTATTCTACGCACACGCCCAGGAAGGCGAATATGAACAGCAGCGGCTGCGTAAGGGAATAGTATACCGCCGAGAAGGACAGGTTGGAAAACGCATACGGCAGCACCATGAGCGTCGGTATGAGGAAGACCAGGGCCGCCAGGACCACCAGGTAATCCAGCGATCTGCCCTTATAGTCGTCGATGAACGCCTGCAGCGTGAAATATACGAACAGCGTGAACGCCAGCAGTAGAGCGCCGACCCAGCTGAGCAGATAGCACCCCAAAAAGATGCCGGCCAGGGCGCCATAAATTAGAAGCATCTTGAGTGAGCCCCAGTCCTTGTTCTTTATCTGCTCAAGGCTGACGTTGGACTTTTTCGCCGCATCCAGCGCATAGACCATGCACGCGACGGTGCAGGCCATGAAGAGCACTTCGGCGACGTGATGGTCGAACGAGCCGAGTATGGACCTGTAGAAGAACGCGCCCGGCATGAAAGCAATGGCGACGGCCGCCACGAGGCCCGCCGGCCTGCCGAATAGCTTCTTGGCGATGTAGTAGACCGGTATGATGACCAGCATGCCCAGCACCGCGGGGTAGTAGGCGGCGACCGAGTCGGTCAGCAGCTGGCCGGGATTGCCAAGGCCTGCGATGAGAAGGAAGGCCGCGGGTATGAGCTCGAAGAGCGGCCCGAAGTGGATGGTGTTACCGTACGGGAAGTGGGTGAACGGGTCGTACAGGATCCTGAACGGGAAATGCTGGAGCAGGTTGTTCAGCAGCCTCATGTGGTAGACGCCGTCGTCTGCGGCAATGTTGACGTACGTCGAGCCGTTCAGCCAGGGCCAGTTGGTGAAAACGGCATCATGTGGAGGTACCACCCGGAGGTAGAGCATTAGGCCCATAAGGAGCACGATGGCAATAGTGTATATAGTTAAATTCGACTTTACGAAGTGGACCGCCTTATCGACAATAGACGACCGGTCCGCCGGCACTGCACTGGCCTGTTCGGCGACGGGCGTATCTTTTTTCGGCTTCTCCGCCTGTACCGCCTGCACGACGACCGGCTCAGGAGCGACCGCCTTTTCCTCCTTGACGGCCTTCTGCGATGATTTTAATGCCTTCTTCCCTTTCGATGGTTTCGCCATCCGCTCACCTTCATGGATAGATTAAGGGGTGAATGAGCACCATTTTACATATACCTTTCGTACAAGCAGGTTAGCGTACACGTGCTCGCCTTTTCACGCCCCCACGGACAGATAATAGGCCGGCTTCTGCATTTAAATTTTATCGTGCTATTATCCAACCGTATGCATGCCGGAGCTACCTGAGCATTGAGATAACGGCCCCGTATTTTTCCCCGACGGAGTCCCAACCACGCTTGGGGGGCTCATAGGGCCCCGGCTTTTCGGCATACAGCCGCATCAGGGCGTCACTGATCGCTGCCGTGTCACCGGGGGGCACGAAGCGCGTGCCCGCATAATCGGCCATAGACTCCTCGAGGCCTCCTACCCTGGAAACGACGATGGGCTTGCCGAAGGCCATGGCGATGTGCGCCACGCCGCTCTGCGAGGCCCTTAAATAGGGCAGCGCGACGACGTCGGCCGAGTTGAAGTACAGGGGTATGGCGTCGTCGGGGATGTACGAGTCCACCAGCGTGATGCGGTCCCGGTACGGGCTCGAGGCTATGGCCTGCGTGACGGCCTCCCGGTCCTCCCAGATCTCGCCCGCAATGAGCAGCCGTGACCGGCTCGCCATTTCCGCGGGCAGATCTCCAAAAGCCTTGATTAGGTTTGGGATCCCCTTGTAAGGCCGGATGAGCCCGAAAGTCAAAATAACGTACTCGCCGTCCAGCCCCAGCTTTTTCCGTGCCTCGGCCTGTGGCACGTGCCGGTACTGGTCGTAGAGGCCATGGGGTATTACCTGGACTTTTTCTTCTGGTATGTGGTACTTAGAGACGACGAGCTTTTTGTCCGACTCCGAGTGGGTCACGTAGAGGGCAGCCCGCCTCACCAGAAGCCGGCCCATGAAGCGCGAGTAGATCCGGATGGGCAGGATGGACTCCTCCAGGGGGTCCACCACCTCGTGGAACTCGATGATGACCTTTGCCCCGATAGCAGAGCTGATCAGGCTGATGAGCAGGTGCATGTGCGCCACGGACGAGGTCCACCACTGAAGGATGACGATGTCCGGGCGCTCCTTTTTCAAGAACTTATACGCCCGGTACCAGGTGAGCGGATTGTTGTAGTCCATGCCATTAAAAACAGATACATTATCGCTATAATCCAGGCTCGCGAGGTCCTTTCCCACGTGCCTGCTCCCCGGGAACATGAACTTCGGCAACAAATTCCGGAAGCAGACGACCGACACGCTATAGTCCTCGGCCAGGGAGTTGGCCAGCCGGATCGTATAATAGCTGATGCCGCTGAGGAATTTTTTCGATGGCCCTACTATACATATTTTCGTCATAGGCGATATAAAGGCGTCTATCCATCCTGCCGATATAAATAACTATATTACAGCAGGGTAGCGCAAGCCTCAAGAAAATATATTTATGGGCGCCGTATAATGGTTAGCCAGTAGTCGAGGCTTCGGATGAGAATTGCACAGGTATGCCCGCGATACAGGCCTTACATCGGCGGCGTCGAGACGCACGTGGAGGAATTAAGCAAACGGCTATTGCGCATGGGCCATGAGGTCACGGTACTTTCGACCGACCCCTCGGGCCGGCTGCCGAAGAGCGAGGCGATCGACGGCGTTAATGCCGTACGGTTTCCGGCATTCGCCCCTGGCGACGCCTATTACCTGTCGCCCGGGCTTCACTCATACATGAAAAAGGCGGAGTTCGACGTTGTGCACGCGCACGGCTACCATGCATTCCCTGCACTGTCCGCCGCAGCGTCGAAGGCCCCGAAGTTCGTTTTCACCCCCCATTATCATGGCAGGGGCCACACGCCCCTCAGGAACCTGTTATTAAAGCCCTACGCCTATTTCGGAAAGCGCATCTTCGAGATGGCGGACCGCGTCATCTGCGTCTCCGAATTTGAGAAAAGCCTCGTCTGCCGGGACTTTAAATGCGACGGCAAAGCAGTCGTCATCCCTAACGGCGTCAACAAGGCCGAGTTCAAGGGCCTGGAGCCCTTCCCCAAGGGCCTCAAAGTAATATTATACGTGGGCCGGCTGGAGGAGTATAAGGGCGTCCAGTACGCCATCCGGGCCATGCCGTTCCTTCCTTTTTATAGGCTGCTCGTCATAGGCAAAGGGCCGTACAAAGAAGCCTTGGTGAATGAGGCCGTCAGTTACGGCGTAAAGGACAAGGTGGGCTTCATGGCGGACCAGTCGCGGGCTGATCTACTGAGGTGGTACGCCACGGCGGACGTGTTCGTCATGCTGTCCACGGCCGAGGCGTACGGGATAACGGTCGCCGAGGCGCTCACGGCTGGCGTGCCCTGCATTGTCGCGAGGGGCTCCGCTCTTTCCGAGTTCGTTGGGGATTCCTGTAAAGGAGTAGACGTGCCCATCGCCGGCGAGAGGCTCGCCGAGTACGTCCAGGAAGCGCAGTTCAACGGGATGCCGAAGAACGTTCTCGATTGGGACGAGGTCGCAAGCCGAGTAGCGAAAGTGTACGGGGAATAGAGGATGGATACGGCGATCGTCACGACCAGGATGCTCGAGAAGGACGCCATCGGCAACTTCACCATGGCCTCGGCGGCGGCTTTGCGAAAGCTCGGGAAAGTTTCCGTGTATACATTCTCCTACGAGCGACCCCCGGTGGACGGCGTGGAAGTGCGCCTTCTCGGGAACCGCAACGGCCACGGCATCGATACGAACCTCCAGGCGCTACTGGCCACTCGCAGGCTGGCCCACGAGCTCTCGAAGTATGATGTCCTATTAGTAGTCAACCCCGACCTGGGCTCGATGCCCGCCTATCACCTGGCTGTGCGATATAACCCTAACCTGAAGATAATGTGGACGTTCCATGGCCTGACGCCTGCGCCTTATATGGATACGGCAAAAGACCGGTTTTTAGAGGGAGTCCGCCAGTGGGCCTATATCCGGTCCATGAGGCGCTCCGGGCTCGTCCAGGTGTTCAGCCGCTCTATGAAAAACGAGGTTACGCGCTGGGGCGTCAGCCAGTCGAAGATCGCCGTCATGCCCCTGGGCGTGGACCTGAGGCGGATGGCCAATGGTAACGGCCGGCGCGTCAGGGATAAGTACGGCATCGGCGACCGTTTTTTATTGCTTTACGTCGGCCGCCTGGTGAATTTCAAGCACGCCGACGAGCTCGTCATGGCAGTCTCGAAAGTGCCGAGCGCGGCGCTCGCCATCGTAGGCGGGGGGCCAGAGCGCGAAAACCTCGAGAAGCTCGCCGGACAATTAAGCCTCGACGGCCGGATTTTCCTCGCCGGGATGGTGCCCGACGGCGAGCTGCCGGACTACTACGCGGCCTGCGATGCCTGGACTACGGCCAGCAGGCACGAGGGTTTCTGTGTCCCGGTCATAGAGGCTATGGCGGCCGGTAAGCCGTGCATCGTGCCCGAGCTGGCGGCCATGCCGGAGACGGCCGGAGACGCGGGGCTGACATACCCGTCCGGCGATATAGAAGGGATGGCAAAAAAGATCAGGACGCTCATGGACGATAAGGCACTATACGGGCGGCTCGCCGCAAGCGCAAAGGCCCGGGCCCCGTCCTTCGATACGTCCGCGGTCATGGAGCGCTACGTGCGGATGGTCGAGGACTTTTACCGGACGAGCCCCTCGTAGGCCGCTTTCAGGATGACTCTTGCCCTGGCAGTCTGGCCCTGAACGAGGGCGACCACGGCATTGTATGCGATGAACTTACCGAAATAATACGGCAGGAACACGAGCAGCTTTGGCAGCCCTGCATTCCGTTTTTCAAAGAGGAGCATATTGCGCGTGCCATAAAAGAGCTGTAGGTCTTTGATCTTTCCCGTCGTGCCCGACACCTTATGCCACACGATCGACGAGGGGATATAAACGACGCGGTACCCCTGCTGGCGAGCCCGCATGCAGTAGTCGCTGTCCTCGTAATACAGGAACATCCTCTCGTCCAGCAGGCCGATGTCTTCGATAACCTGGCGTTTAATGAGCATGGCGCATCCCGAGACGTAATCCGTATCCTTCGCCTCGTCATACTGGCCGCCGTCGAGCTGGTTCTCGCCGATATGATGCGTGTCGCCTTTCCAGAGGTTGACACTGCCCCCGGCATACCAGAGGCGCTTTGGCTCGCTATAATAGTAGATCTTAGAGCCGGCGATGCCGATGTTCGGGTCGGATTCCGCAGCTTCGACCAGTCGTGACAGGAACCCGGGGTCCGCCTCGGTGTCGTTGTTCAACAAAAGGACATAGTCGGCCCCATCCTGCAAGGCTTGCCGGATGGCTATGTTGTTACCGCCGGCGAAGCCCAGGTTGGCGCCATTCTCGACGACCCGAACGCCAGGGAATGCTGACCGGATGGCCTCCACAGAGCCGTCCATCGAGCCGTTATCGGCAACGAGGATGCGGTACGAGGGGTAGTCTAGCCGCTGCAAAGACCCGAGACAGGCAAGCGTATCTTCCTTGCCATTCCAGTTGAGCAGGATGATAAAGACAGCTGGTTCCATGTCCGTTTCCAGGCAAACCTTATTTTATCAGGAGGCCGGCCAGTTGCCGTGCCGATCTTACCGGGTGCGCCATGCCCCGGAAAGCCGACCCCAGGGGGTCCCTCCGGAGCCTCCGGCCGAGAACATGCCTTTCCCAGGTCTCGTTCGCCAGTTTATACGCCTCGGTCAGTTCCGCGCTGGTCATGTGCTCCGTCCG
Organism: Methanocella sp.; assembly: GCF_035506375.1. NCBI lineage: Archaea > Methanobacteriati > Methanobacteriota > Methanomicrobia > Methanocellales > Methanocellaceae > Methanocella > Methanocella sp. Next base: position 31,010 of record NZ_DATJPM010000077.1, on the reverse strand, counting down.
GATGATGGCGTTGCACCCGCCGTCGTACATGTCCCAGTCCTTCGTCGAGATGAAGCCCTTGCCGTCGGCCAGGTCAAAGTATTCCGTCCCGGGGAACGGCGTGCAGATGGAGAACTGCAGCGAGTCGGGGTCCTGGGTCAGCGCGAAGTCTATCGTCTTCCGTACGGAGTCCCACGTCTCCCCGGGCAGGCCGAATGTGAAAGTGAGATGGACGTTTATGCCCAGCGCCTTGGTCTCTTTCACCATGGCCTTGAGCTTCTCGAGGTTCAGCCCCTTGTGAATGCCATCGATGATCGCCTGGTCGCCCGATTCGACGCCGTATTTTAGCGAGACCAGGCCGGCGTCCTTCATAGCCACCAGCATGTCACGATCCATCGGCGTCGAGCTCGCCATAATTGACCACGGGACGTTGATTCCCCGGGCTTTAATCTCATGGGCGAGCGTGATGATGCGGTCCTTCCCGATGTTGAAAGTGTCATCGTCGAAATAGATGGAATTAAACTTGTACTCGCCGATGAGCCATTCCATCTCGTCAACGACCTTTTTCGGGTCGCGGACCCGGTACTTCCGGGAGCCGTACATCACCTTCGGCCAGAGGCAAAAGATGCACCCGTACGGGCAGCCCCGGCTGGCCCAGATCTGCGTGTTGGGCTTTTTCATGCCCGCGAACTCGTCGTTATAGTTATACATCGGCAGGAAATGCCGGGCGGGCCACGGCAGCTCGTCCAGGTTCTCGATGAGCGGCCGGCGCTCGTTCACTTTGACCTCGGCGCCCTTACGGTACACCAGGCCTTTTACGTCATCGAGACTTTTATTCTTCGACAGGTGCTCCGCCAGGTCCAGCAGCGTATACTCGTACTCGCCGTAGAGGATGAAATCGATAAAGTCGTTCTTCATCACGTCGGCGAACAAGGCGCTGACATGGGGTCCGCTCAGGGCGACGAGACAGCCACAGGCTTCTTTGATCTCCCGGGCCGTGCTCAGGTCCACGGATAGCGATGGCGTGGACGTTTCGAGCAGCACGAGGTCGGCGCCGAACTGCTTTATCCGGTTGATGAAAGCGGCCGTATCGATGCCCTCCGCGATACCGTCCACGAGGCTTACCTCGATGCCGTTTTTCTCGAGCACGGCCGCCGCGTAGGCCAGGAAGAATGGGAAAGGCAGATAGCCCGGGACCTTACCGGTGGACTCGACCGTGAACGGCCATCGCGACCCGGCTCGAATACCTAGCCTGTTTCCCTTTTTCCAGGGGGCATTCCCTAAGAAGACCTTCATGCGACAATGGTTGATAATAATGATATATAACCATTATGTCTTATGGAATAATATTTATAGGATTTATTAGCTTTAGTTAAGACTATGCAGCCCCTGGAGAGACCACCTGTTTCTGTTTACGTCCCCTGCTATAATGCCGAGCGGTATATCGAAAAATGCATTCAGGCCATTCTCGCCCAGACCTACAAGGCTGACGAAATTATCATTGTGGATGACGGCTGTACGGACGGGACAGTCGATATCGCATCGAAATACCCCGTGAAGATCGTACATCACGGTAAAAATAAGGGCCTTGCTGCGGGCAGGAACACGGGGTTCAGGAGCGCCAGGAACGAGTTCGTGGCCGGGCTCGATGCCGATTGTATCCCTCAGCCGGACTGGCTGGAAAAGATCATGGGGCGTTTCACCGACGAGCGCGTGGCTGGAGTCGGCGGGAAGCTGCTCGAGAAGAACCGGGACACAATGCCTGACCGGTGGCGGTCTTCTCACATGGTACAGAACTGGGGGGATAAAGAGGCCTTTAACCCTAATTTTCTTTTTGGGGCGGATAACGTTTACAGAAAATCATGCATTGAAAAGGCGGGGTTCTTCAATGAAAAATACAGGACGAACTATGAGGACGTGGACATCGGCGAGAAGTTAAAGGCAAAAGGCTATACGCTGATATATACCCCCGACGCCGTCGTCTGGCATCTGCGCACCGATAACACCCGGTCTCTGCTGAGGGCGTGCTGGAATTGGAACTATTCCAACTGGCCCCTTACAACGAAGAACGTCCTTTACATTTTTAGCACGTCGCCGCTAAAAGCCGTAAGGATGGCCGCAGTGGATCTGGCCCTGGAAAGGGACGTGCGGTTCGCGCTATTCGACATCCGCCAGGGACTATACTGTATGTGGAGAGTATTAAAAGCAGTATCGGAGCGTTAACATGGACATACTTGTCACGGGAGGCGCGGGATTTGTGGGCTCCAACCTGGCTATCGCCTTCAAGAACGATACCGGCGGCCGGGTGGTGGCGATGGACAATCTCAAGCGCAGGGGCTCCGAGCTGAATATCGGACGCCTCAGGAAGAACGGTGTGGAGTTCATACACGGCGATATCCGGAATAAGGAGGACTTTGAGCCCGTCGGTAAAGTGGATACCGTGGTCGAGTGCTCGGCAGAGCCTTCGGTGATGGCGGGCATAGGCTCTTCTCCCGACTACCTCATCAACACGAACCTCATGGGCACGGTAAACTGCCTGGAGTTCGCGCGCAAGCGCGCGTCGACGTTCCTGTTCCTCTCGACCAGCCGTGTATATCCCGTTGAGACCATCAATAGCCTGAATGTCAGGGAAACGGAGACACGGTTCGAGCTGCTCGACGACCAGCCTGTAAGGGGCGCATCGTCCAGGGGCATCAGTGAGGAGTTCCCGCTGGACGGCGCCCGGACGCTGTACGGCGCTACGAAGCTGTGCTCGGAGCTCCTGATCAGGGAGTACGTAAACACTTACGGCCTGAAGGCGGTCGTCAACCGCTGCGGCCTGATCACGGGCCCGTGGCAGATGGGCAAAGTAGACCAGGGCGTTATTGTGCTCTGGGTAGCCAGACACCACTACGGGATGCCTCTCTCGTATATCGGGTATGGCGGCAAGGGCAAGCAGGTCAGGGATATGATCGATGTGAGAGACCTGTACCGCCTTCTCCGCATACAGCTGGCGCAGATCGATGACCATAGCGGTGCCGTCTATAACGTGGGAGGGGGCCCCGAGAGATCGCTGTCGCTTTGCGAGCTTACAGCTCTTTGCGAGAAGTATACGGGCCGGCGTATACCGATCTCCGGCGTTCCCGAGAACCGGCCCGGCGATATCATAACCTATATAACGGATAACGCCAAAGTTACCGGAAAGACCGGCTGGAAGCCGGAAATAAGTTCAGAGCGCACAATACGGGATATTGCTGAATGGGTAGAGGAGAACTCTGAGAGCCTGAAGCCCATTCTCACTTAGAAGGTCAGCATATGAAAACTGTGCTAATAACGGGCTCGGCCGGCCTGATCGGTTCGGAAGCCGTGAGATTTTTTACGGCAAAGGGCTTTAAGGCCGTAGGCATCGACAACAACATGAGAAAGGTGTTCTTCGGCGAAGAGGCCTCCACGGAATGGAGCGAGAAGAGGCTGGAATCGGAGGTCCCGGGTTACGAGCATTATAGCGAGGACATAAGGGATGCGCCCGCCATGGAGCGTATAGTGAAGAAGTACGCGGACGACATAGAGCTCGTCATCCATACGGCGGCCCAGCCGTCGCACGACTGGGCGGCGAAGGACCCGTTCACAGATTTTACCGTCAACGCTAACGGCACGCTGACTATGCTGGAGACGACAAGGAGATATTGTCCCGATGCCGTATTCATATTCACTTCGACGAACAAGGTTTATGGTGATATGCCCAATACGCTCCCCTTGATCGAGCAGGAGACGCGGTGGGAGGTGGACCCGTCGCACCCTTTTGCCGAGCACGGCATCGACGAGTCGATGAGTATTGACCACAGCAAGCACAGCCTTTTCGGGGCCTCCAAGGTGGCCGCGGACGTAATGGTACAGGAGTACGGACGGTATTTTGGCATGAAGACTGCATGTTTCAGGGGCGGATGCCTGACCGGGCCGGGGCACTCCCCTACGAAGCTCCACGGCTTCCTGGCCTACCTGATGAAGTGTACCATGACCGGTGAGCCGTACACCATACTTGGATATAAGGGCAAGCAGGTCCGCGATAACATTCACAGCTATGACCTGGTCAATGCATTCTGGGAGTTCTATAAACATCCGAGAAGCGGGGAAGTGTACAACATGGGCGGCAGCCGGCATTCGAACTGTTCCATGGTCGAGGCCATCGGGATGTGCGAGCGTATCACGGGTAAAAAGCTCAACTATACTTACCAGGATACGAACCGTATCGGGGACCATATATGGTATGTCAGCGACGTGAGGAAGTTCAGGTCGCACTACCCGGGATGGGAATATAAGTACGATATAAAGGGGATACTCGAGGACATCTACAGTCGAGCCAGTTATTCGAACGTTGATGGGAACTGCGCGTGAGGGGAAATTTAAGGTTTCTGAGCGGCGCCAGTGTACCTATTATGCTCCCTCCGATTTTTCAATGACATTATATGTAATGAAATTATAGTACTGTCATACGCTATATATCGAGGCCATTATGAGCGATGCAATGACGGTTGCGAAGAATGCTATTTATCTCACCATTGCGCAGGCCATTTTGGTAGTCACCGGCATCATAAGCATGAAGCTCACGACGACAGGCCTCCAGTCGACCGGATACGGGCTGTTCGGCTACGCCACCTCTCTAAATACGATCATCTGCTCGTTTATGGACCTCGGGCTTGGAACGCTTGCCTCCCGCGAGGTGTCGCGTGACAAGTCTCAGGCGCACAGGTACCTCTCGAATTTTTTACTGATCCGGCTGGTCTTCGCCGTGATCGTGCTTGCGGGCATCTATACTGCCGCATACATCGGGCTCATCCCCGTCGAGGCTCGCTATGTCGTATTCATCGTTGCGCTTTCGGTAATTTTTAATATTCTGACCGGCCTGTTCGTGGGAATATTCCAGGCGTACGAGCGGATGGAGTATATATCCGCCCAGACGGCGATAACGAGCGTTCTGACCATGCTCGCGGCGGCCCTGATGTCGTACTTCAATCTGGACGTCGTCGGGTACTCCCTGCTATATTGTCTGGCATACCTGGCCGTTCTGGTCTATTGTATCGCCGTCTGCGCCAGGAAATTTACTATGCCCGGGCTGGAGTTCGACGCAGGTTTCTGGAAGGACTCCATAGCCGAGTCACTTCCCTTTGGCATTACTTACGTGTTCGGCGTCATATATTACCAGTTCGCCACGATCGTGCTCCAGTACACGCACTCATGGAGGGACGTAGGCATTTTCAAGGCGCCGTTTAACCTGTTCATGACAGTCCTCTTCGTTCCCCAGGTGCTTACCACTGCTTTGTTCCCTGTAATGTCGAGGTATTTCATAACGTCCCGGGGCTCGTTCAAGAAGGCCTTCGACAAATTTTTAAAATATATTATCATCATCTCAATACCGATGGGGGTGGGCACAACAATCCTTGCGGATAAGATCATGTATACATTGTCGAATGCCCAGTATACGGACTCCATATTCGTCCTTCAGATATTGATATGGGCTGCAGTTTTCCTGTTTATCTGTAGCGTATATATTTCATTGATGAACTCATCGAATAAACAGCGGACGACTATGATGATATCTTTCACCTGTCTGGTGCTGAATGTGGCGCTTTGTATTCTGTTGATCCCCACATATAGCTACATGGGAGCGGCTGTGGCTATAACGGTCACGGAGTTTATCGAGCTCGCCATATATATCATCGTCAGCATCAAACACGATTACGGCCCCTCGAAGGCCTCCGTCGCTGTCGTAGCTAAGGCTGCGGCCGCGAGCGCGCTGATGGGATGCTTCCTGATTTACTTCCGCGCCGAAAACCTGCTTCTTCTCGTCGCCGTTGGGGTCGCCCTGTACTTTTTAGCCCTGTATATTCTGAAAACGTTCGACAGAGAAGATATCGATATTATAAGACAGATTATCGGTTCCAGGATAAAGACCGTACAGGAGAGGAGATGACGGCGTTGAAAGTTGCCATCGTCCGCGGCGGTAACCTAAACCCATTCGAGATGCAGTCATATGAGCCACTGATGCCAGAGTACGACTTCACGGGCTATGCCTCCTTTAATAATGGCTATGAGCTGGATAGCATAAAATTCCCGGTAAAAAGGCTGCACATGCCCGAAGAGTACTTCGGCGGCCTCCCCTGGCCTATGAATTCTTTCGCCTATGTGGCTATGCTCTCACGTGGCTGGAATTATAAGATGTTTGGGCTGGAAAAGGAACTGGCGGATAAGAATATACTCCACGCGGCCGAAACTTATAACGGCTTCTCGTACCAGTGTGCCCGCGTCCGCAGGGGCACTAGTAAAAAAATGGTGCTGACAGTATGGGAGAACATCCCGTTCCAATCGCTGAGGTCTTTCAGGGGATTGACCGGCAACGGGCGAGTTTTCCATTATATTAAGGAAAACACGGATATTTTTATGGCGGTAACCGACCGTGCAAAAAAGGCATTAATGATCGAGGGCGTGCCGGAGGAAAAGGTCAGGACCGTGCCCCTGGGCATCGATACCTCCCGGTTCCGGCCTGCTGGCCCGGGAATACGGGACCGGCTCGGATTAAACGAGAAGGACTTTGCCCTGCTCTTCGTGGGCCGGCTCACCCCGGAAAAAGGGGTTTATGACCTGCTGTACGCCATGAAGCTGATATCCATGGACCCCGATATGGCGAACGTAAAAGCGATCATGGCGGGCACGGGGCCTGAAAAAGAAAATATCGTTCGGCTGGCCCGGAGCCTGGGGATCGAGAGCCGCGTGAAGCTTGCTGGTAATTTCTCATATGACGAGATCCCTCGATTGTATAATTCCGCCGACGCGTTCATCCTGCCCAGCATACCCGTGCACTTCTGGCAGGAGCAATTCGGCATGGTGCTGCTGGAGGCCATGGCTGCCGGGCTGCCGGTCATCTCGACGATGAGCGGTTCTATACCGGAGGTCGTGGGGGATGCCGGCATCCTCATACAACCCAACGACCCGCTATCGGTATATGAGGCTGTCAGGCGGCTAGCCTCGGAGGGAGAGACCCGGCGCCTTCTGGGCGGCATGGCGAGGGCGCGGGCCGTTAAAAAGTACAACGTCGGGGTCGTCTCCAGGGCGATAGATGCCGTCTACCATGAGCTGGAATGAGTCCGCTCATTCGACGGCGATCTGGCACGTCCACAATACGAGTAATGCTCCCTGTGCGAGGGCTAACAATATCGGTGCGAACTGCTCGACGTATTTATTCTTGCTCAGCTCGGCCAGTATGATATACATTGGAAAAGCCACGAGGCTGTAGCGGTGCATGCTCCCGATACCTGAAAAGAGGGGGAGGATGATGGAATATACGCCCACCAGCCAGTAAGAGAAGCCGATCTTTCTATAAAATACGGTCAGGAACGCGATACAGGCCAGGGCTATGAGGGCGTTGACCTTAGCCTGTAATAAGCCGTAGACTACGGATAATATCGGGTTTAACTGCTGCCTTCCCCACTCCGCCGTGAGCACGTGGCCGAACCCGAGGGGGTCACCGATCATCAGGTAATTGTAGGCCATGTAGCAGAACAGGCCGACGGGTATGAGCAACAGAGGTATCGCATCGAGCCCTATTTTTTGGAGCTTGAACTCTTTGCTCTTCGCATACTCGTATACCATGGGAAGCAGGAAGAAAACACCGATGGTCCGTGTTGCCGACAGTAAAAGGCCCAGCATGCCGACGATCCACCAGCGCTGCTTTTTGGCGTAATAGAAACCCGCAATGATGAGGGCCAGGTAAAGGGATTCGGTAAAGACGCCCGACAGCACGAATGCCGTGGGATAGAGGTATAAATATTTTATAGACTCGAGCGCAGTGTCGCTTTCCTTTTCAAGCAGTACGAGACGGTAGAGGTAGAAGCTGGCGAAGAGCAGGCAGACGTTGGAAATGATCAGGCCCGAGATAAATGCGTTACCAATGACGTAGGCGAGCGCCTTCATTAACAGCGGATACAGGGGAAAGAAGGCGTAGAATGCGTTCGACGTATACCCACTATCGGCGATGTGCACGTAGTGGTACGAGTCCCAAACGCCCCAGACGTTAAGGAATGAGAACGATGACATCGGGGGCTGGACGTTCTGGGGGAAGAATCTCCGGGCCAGGAGGCCCAGTCCCGTCAGGACGAGCCTCGTCCCGATGAACAGAAGAAGTATGTACTTGGTCTCATACGGTACTGATGCCAGCAGGTCGCGGAATCGCCCGATTATAGAGCCGGACTGCGAGGGATTATCGCTCATGGCGCTCAGTGGTGCCCCATTGTCCCGGCCGAAGTGTCCACACTTTTGACCGTCAGCTCGCCGGACATCTGCCGGACCTTGAGGCCGAGCAGCCGCCGGCCCATGTAGGCGGAATCCTTCAGCACGCGTACCTTCGAGGCGTTCTTATTGTCGCCGCCGTTATGCTTCCAGGCCACCGGGAATTCGTCCACCCGGAAGCCCATGTTCTGGCAGATGACAAGCAGCTCCGTGTCCCAGAACCAGTGGTTATCCCTCACCAGGTTAAGCGCCGGCATGATCTCCGCCTTATTGAACCCCTTGAAGCCGCACTGGTGGTCATAGACCTTCGACGAGAATAGCAGCCGCACGAAAAGGTTATAAGCCTTGCTCGCGATGTCCCGGACCACGGGGCGCTCCATGTCGGCGCCCTTGATGAGCCGGGACCCGGTGGCCAGCACGGCGCCGGACCGGAGGGATTCCACGAGCTTCCGTATGTAGTGAATATCGGTGGCCAGGTCGACGTCCATGTATATCACGTACTGGCCATGACTGGCCATGATCGCCTCATTCAGCGATGAGCCCCGGCCGAGCCGCTTATCGTTGTGTATTAGCATGATGCCCGGATCCCCGGCAGCGAGGTCTCTGGCGACCTGGTATGTGTTATCGGGCGATGCGTCCTCGACGATGATCATCTCGTAGGACGGAAACTCGCGGCGCAGATATTCGCGTACAGAACCTACGGTGTCCCGGAGCCTGTTCTCCTCTTTATATGCCGGTAAGATCACCGATAATTCCACAGCAGCCATATAATCGATATTAAGAAGGAATGATTCCACTTAACCTTTTTCGTTCGCCATTCAAGGAGCTGATATCCGATAAGTTTTATATTAAATGGCACGCTTAAGATTATGGATACTTATGCCTCAGCGACTGATCGACGGCGTCACCGTGCGCCAGTTACGCATGAACGTGGATGAACGCGGCTTTTTAATGGAGATTATGCGCCCGGACTGGGAGACTTTCGAGAAGTTCGGGCAGGCCTACGTGACGTCGGCGTACCCGGGCGTCGTGAAGGGCTGGCATTATCACAAGAAGCAGAAGGACAACTTCGTCTGCGTCCATGGGATGATGAAGGTCGTGCTATACGATAGCCGGGATGACTCGCCCACTAAGGGCATTATCAACGAGTTCTTCATCGGCGAGCGGAACCCCATGCAGATCCAGATCCCGCAGTTCGTGTACCATGGGTTCAAGTGTATCGGCACGGAAGAGGCGCTCATCGTGAACGTGCCCACGGAGATGTACGATTATAAGGACCCCGACGAGTACCGGCTGCCGCCGGACACGAAGGAAATACCCTACGACTGGGGCCTGGCCCCCGGCCTGAAGCACGGGTGAAAAAATGACTCTTATGGTTACCGGCGCCGCCGGCTTTATCGGCGCCAACTTCGTCCATTACGTTCTTAAGAAATACCCGGGGCTCGACGTCCTGGTGTACGACAAGCTGACCTACGCGGGCAACCTGGACAACCTCAAGAACGTCCGGGACCAGATCAGGTTCGTCAGGGGCGACATCTGCGACGCCGATACGGTAGGAAAGACCATCGAGAAGTATGGCGTAGACGAGATCATCAACTTCGCCGCGGAGACCCACGTTGACCGGAGCATCGACAGCGCCTCGGATTTTTTAGAGTCGAACGTGAAGGGCGTTTATACCATATTAGAGGCTGCCAGGAAGTACGACATAAGGCGGCTTCTGCAGATATCGACGGACGAGGTCTACGGTAGCATACAGGACGGCTCTTTCTATGAGACGTCGAACATCAACCCGTCTAACCCGTACTCGGCCGCCAAGGCCGCCGGCGACCTGCTCGCCCGGTCCTATTATAACACGTATAAGCTTCCCGTGCTCATCACCCGGAGCAGCAACAACTTCGGCCCCTATCAGTTCCCGGAAAAGCTGATCCCGCTCATGATCCTGAAGGCCATGAAGAACGAGCCTCTGCCGGTCTACGGGACCGGCATGAACGTGCGGGACTGGATCTACGTCGAGGACAACTGTGCCGGAATAGACACCGTTTTCCGTAAGGGAAAGCTGGGAGAGGTCTACAATATCGGCGGCGGCAACGAAAAGCCCAACTTCGAGGTCGTTAAGCTTATTTTAAGGCAGCTGAAGAAGCCGGAGTCGCTTATCACGTTCGTCAAGGACCGACCCGGCCACGACCTGCGCTACTCGCTCAACAGCGACAAGACCAGGGCGCTTGGGTGGAAGCCGGCGCATACCTTCGAGGACGCGATGAAGAAGACCATCGACTGGTATGTGCAGAACGAGTGGTGGTGGAAACCACTGCTCAATAAATAATCTGATTTTTTTAACGGGTTAGCGACGCACGCATAGCCCTCCGGTTGGTAACACTAAAACACGAATTATTTTATATCCCACGTAAAGCTCGAAATCACAAAGCTCATGCCTGGTGTTAAAAACACGAAACAACCTCCCGAAGGCTCTAAAACGCTAAGATTAAAAACGCGAGATACGGCATGAATGAACGTTAATTTTATCGGTAACACATGCTTTCTCTCGTGTTTCAATCCTTTAGAGCTGTTTGTGCCTTCGGGAGGTTGTTTCGTGTTTTAAACCCAAAGCATGGACCTTAGAGTCTTCGAGCTTTACGTGGGATATAAAAATTTTCGTGTTTTCGTGTTACCAACCGAACAAATCAGCGTACTTAGCAGGTTCGATAAATAAAATTCATGCGAATAAAGCCATAAAATTTGATGAACGAAATAGAAAAAAGATGAGGAGCCAATCCAGAAACCTGGACTAGCTAGCCGATTTATATTTTAAGGAACGAGTTCTCGCCGACGATAAGCCGCGTACCCCGGGGCAGGTCGCTGTTGGCGGAGGCGATGATGGCGTTCTTCCCGATGAGGCTGTCCACGATGCGATTCTCGCAGGACACGCTGCAGCCGGCCATGAGGACCGACGACTCGATATATGCCCCTTTTACCTTGCACCCATCGCCGACCGCGGTATAGGGGCCGATATACGTGCCCGCCTCGATGGTACAGTCCTTGCCGATCACGACCGGGCCCCGTATCATGCAGCCCGAGCAGATCACCGAGTTCCTGCCGACCGAGACCCGCCCGACAAGGCTCGCGCCCTCCTCCACATTCCCCTCGACGAGGGGCTTCAGCTCGTCCAGCACGAGGCGGTTGACGTCCAAAATATCTTCGGGCTTGCCGGTGTCCTTCCACCAGCCCGTGACGATGTGGGACCGGACCTTGTATTTATTGTCCAGAAGCTTCTGGATGGCATCGGTTATCTCCAGCTCGTTACGCCATGAGGGCTTAATCTGTTTTATCATATCGAAGATGACGGGGGTGAACAGGTAGACGCCTACGAGGGCGTAATTACTCTTGGGCACTTTGGGCTTTTCCTCCAGGCCGATGACACGCCCCTTCTTGTCCAGCTCGGCCACGCCGAACTGGCGGGGATTGGGCACGGACTGCAGCGATATGGCCGCGTCGTAGCCGCCTTCCCTAAAGTCGTCCACGAGGCCCTTGACACCGTTCTTGAGCATGTTGTCGCCCAGATACACAATAAAATCGTCGTCACCCATGAACTCTTTCGCGCACTGGACCGCGTGGGCGATGCCCAGCGGGGCTCCCTGCTCGATGTAAGTGATGCGCACGCCGTACTGCTGGCCGTCCTTAAGCTCTGCGATGACCTGCTCCTTGCCGTTATTTCCAAGGATGACCCCGATGTCCGTGACGCCCGCATCGCGCAGGTCCTCGATGACATACTGCAGCACCGGCTTGTTAGCCACCGGTATGAGCTGCTTAGGGCCCGTGTGTGTAAGGGGCCTCAGCCTGGTGCCGCTGCCCCCGGATAAAACCAATCCCTTCATAGTCTCACTTCTTCCATCTTTTTTAACCCGTCCATGATGTTGAGCATTTTATGATAGCGGCCGATCTTGCTTACGTCCAGCGATGAGTCCGCGGGGCGCTTTGCCTTCTGCTTAAGCGTATCGCTCGTCACCGGCTCGATGAGGCTTGCGTCCAGGCCATAGAATCTGGCAATTTTCATGGCGAAATCGAAGCGGCTGATCCTCTCGCCCCCTGCCGTATGGTAGATGCCCTGCGCGTTATTTTTTATTAGAGCGGCGATGGCCTCGGCACAGTCGTAGGACAGCGTCGGCGAATTATACTGGTCGGTGACCACCTTGATAGATTGTTTTTTTACCAGCGAGTCCCGCACCCAGGTCACGAAGTTCTGCCGGGCGTTCCCGTAGACGACGCTGGTCCTGGCGATGGCGTACCCCGGTAGTTCCTTCACGCGGTACTCGCCCATGAGCTTCGAGTAGGCGTACGCCGATATGGGATTCACGGGGTCGTCCTCCCTGTACATGCCCTTCGTGCCGTCGAACACGAAGTCCGTGGATACATAGATGAGCCTTGCGCCGGCCATGCGGCAGGCATCGGCGACGTTCCTGGTGCCCATATCATTAATGGCCGCCGCCTCGTCTGGATGGTCCTCGCAGTAGTCGACGTTGGTCAGCGCCGCCGTGTGGATCACATATTCGGGCTTCAGCTCCCCGATGGCCCGGATGGTGTCGCCCCGGTCCGTGATGTCGAGGCGTACGGCGCCCTGCTTCGGGTTCCGGTTGAAGGTGCCCGTGACCCCGTGCTCCTTTCCCAGGACCCGGATGACGTCCGAGCCCAGAAGGCCGCTGCCTGTGACAAGTATCAACTCAACTTCTCCTTAATCTCGCTCATGTTCCGGGAGAACCACGTGATCGTGTTCTTCAAGCCCTCGTCGAGGCTCACCTCGGGCTCCCATCCCAGCAGCTGCTTCGCCTTCGTGATGTCCGGCCTCCGCTGAAGGGGGTCGTTCACCGGTAGAGGCCTATAGTCGATGGGCGAGGAACTGCCCGTCTTTTGTATGATGGTGCGGGCAAAGTCGAGCACGGTCATCTCGTTAGGGTTCCCCAGGTTGACCACCTCGCCCTTCACGGGCGACTGCATCATGAGATAGATTCCGCGCACGAGGTCGGACACGTAGCAGAAGCTCCGGGTCTGTGAGCCATCGCCATAGACCGTCAGCGGCTTACCTTCGAGCGCCTGGGTAACGAAGTTCGGGACGACCCTGCCGTCGTCAAGTCGCATCCGGGGGCCGTAGGTATTGAATATCCTGATGATGCGGCCGTCGAGGCCGTGGTGCCAGATAAAGTTCATGGTCAGCGCCTCGGAGAAGCGCTTGCTCTCATCATAGCAGCTCCGGGGTCCGACGGGGTTCACGCGGCCCCAGTAGGTCTCAGGCTGGGGGCTCACCTCCGGGTCCCCGTAAGATTCGGAGGTCGAGGCCATCAAGAACCGGGCATTATGCTCCAGTGCAAGGTCAATGGCGTTATAAGTCCCGATGCTGTTGGTCATCATGATCTCGACCGGATACTGGTCGAAATCGACGGGCGAGGCCCGGGAGGCAAGGTTATATACGAAATCGACCGATTCGCCGATCTTCAGGGGCTCGCGCATGTCGTGCCGGATGAACTTGAAGCGGTCGTTCTTCAAAGCGCCCTTTAGGTTATTCTCGCTGCCGCTGCCCAGGTTATCGACCGCGATGACCCGCTCTCCCTTGCCTAATAAGTATTCGCAGAGGTGGGAGCCGATAAAGCCCGCGCCGCCGGTCACAACAGATGTCTGCATTTCCTCAACCCTCAAAATTCAATGGTGGACGAGTCGCCGATGTTGAGCGCGTTCGCCTTTCCGATCAGTATGGCGTGATCGCCGATGATGGATGAATGTAACGTCATATATTTCACTTCGGCATTGTTGCCCACGATGCTGTCCTCGATGATGGAATTGCTCACGGACGCCCCTTCCGAGATAGACACATAGGGGCCTATGATGGAGTTCGTGATCCGGGCGTTCTTGCCGATGGAGACTGGCTCGATGATGATAGAGTTGGTCGCGCCGTTCTCGGACAGGCATTGCTCGGAAAGCAGGATGCGGTTTACCTCCAATAACGATGCCGGCCTGCCGCAGTCGTACCAGCTGTTCACCTCGAACGTCTTATAGACGGAGCCCTGTTCGACGGCCTTCTGCAGCGCATCGGTCAGCTGTATCTCCCCACTGTGGTTCGCAGAGACGAGGCCTTCGAGCGCGCTAAAAAGCCGGGGAGTGTCCTCGATAAAGTACACTCCTGCGATGCCGATGTTGGACTTCGAGTGCTTCGGCTTTTCGACGAGACGATTGACCGTACAGTCATCATTCATGTATACAATGCCGTAGTGCTCCGGGTTATCGATGGCCTTGACGCCGATGGAGCCGGAGCATTTGCCGTTCTCCAGGTGGTGCTTCAGGAACTCGCTGTACCCGTCCTTGAAGATCATGTCCCCGAGCACGATCAGGATCGGGCTGTCGCCCACCGCAGCGCGGGTAACATAGATCGAATGCCCCAGGCCAAGCTGCTGGTCCTGGTCGACGAAGGTGATCTTCGGGAAGGCACCCGAATAGTTCGTTTTGACATATGAGATAATCTTGTCCTTCATGTAGCCGACCACGATGATGACCTCGTCGGGGTCGAGGCCCGCCATCCGGTCCAGGATGTGCCCGATGATGGGCTTCCCGGCGACGAAGACCATGGGCTTCGGCTTCGTGTACGTGTGCGGATAAAGCCGTTTTCCCGCGCCGGCCGCTGGAATGACCACTTTCATTGTCATGATATTGCTCCCTTATCGGCTCTTACGGCATAAACCTGCCGTTATCAGCACGGCGGCGCAGATGAGCGCGTCCGGGAAAGGCGTTGACGTGGCTGCCGGGGGAGAGCTCGTGGGCACGGGCGTGGGTGTGGCCGTAGTCTCAGCGAAGGCCAGTATCTCGCCGCCCATCGTGGCGATGTAGAGCCGGCCGCCGTCCACGGTCGGGGAGGAGAAAGTGCTCTGGCCCAGTTCGTAGGACCATAACTTATTCCCGGCCTTATCTAAAGCGAAGAGCGTCCCATTCTGGGAGGCGCAATAGAGCGTATCGCCCGATACCGTCACGCTCTGGTAGATCGGGCCATAATAGGCTGATTCCCATTTTAGCGTGCCGTTCTCGCCGAATGCGTAGAGCCGGCCGCCGTATGTCCCGATATAGATGGTGCCGGTGGAGGGATCGACAGAGGGCGTGGAATCCGATCGATAGCCCAGGTCGCAGGACCAGAGGACGCTCCCGTTCCGGGCGTCGAAGGCATACAGGGTACCGGCGCGGGTCGTGCAGTAGGCAGTGCCGTTGAAGATGAGCGGCGATGAGTGGAAAGACTCATTCGTTTCATATGTCCAGCTGACGTTGCCTGTGGCCGCGTTTATGGCGTAGAACGTGCCGTCCAGCATGCCGATATATATCAGGCCGCCGTCGGCCGCGGGCGACGCCTGTGTCGGCTTCGGGACCGACCATACGATATTCCCGCTCTGGAAGTCCAGCGCGTAGAAGCTACCGTCATCTGTGCCGACGTATACCTTATCCTGGTATATCAGCGGTGAAGAAAGGATGCCGCTCTTTGTATAGAACTTCCACTCCAGGAGACCGCTGGCCGCGTCCAGCTTATAGACGTACCCATCGTAGGAGCCGAAGACGACCGAGCCGTTGGCCGCGGCCGGCGTGGACTCGACGGAGGACAGCGTCGGAAAATCCCATTTCTTTTCGCCGGTGGAAGGGTCTAGCGCGAGGAGCTTCAGTCCCGCACCACTGCCGGCATAGAGCGTGCCGTTGTATATAACCGGGGAGGAGAATACCTCCCCTCCGGCGCTCTTTTGCCATTCGACCGCCAGGGGCGGCTTGAGCGCGGAGTCGGCCACTGAAGTGTGGCCGACGTCGTGCCGGGCCTGGGGCCAGTCCGCCGACGCGACGGCGGGGACCAGCGTCAGCATTATGAGAATTATGATGAGCCCCTTTTTCATAGCTTACCACCTGCCACGGCCTCGCCGTTATCCACGGCGGAGGCGGGCACCTGCACTTCGGCGGACGATGCGCCCGAAGTCAGGATATACGCGGACTGCGTAACAGTCGTCCCTGTGGTCGCGGACGTCGGGTACGGCACTACGAGAGAGTAGTTCCCGTCCACTCCCGTGACCGCCTCGGCATAATACGTGTGCGCTCCGTCCTCGAAGGTCACGTTCAGCCGGGCCTTAACGATAGCCCCGGGCGGGGCTGTGCCCGTTATAGTGGCGCCTTTCACGTACTCGAATACCTTGACCGGGTCCGTGCCGCTCGTCGTGTAGATCATGCGGTAGTGCTGCAGGCCGAAGGTATCGTGCCCGAGCGGGTCCTTGCCGCCAAGCCCGTCGTTATAATAGAGCCTGGAATACATCGTGTTATAGTATTTATCGCTTCCGTCGAGCATCGTCTGGCTTCCATAGGGCTCGGGAAGCACGTAGCTGGCGTGATAGCTGCCCGTGTCTTCGCCGACGAGGTAGGGCATGTTCTCGAAGACGCCGTAGGACGCGCCCGCCCACGGGGAGCCGAGGCGGAAGTCCAGCATGACGTACTTCGCGTTACGCTTATCCATGATGGCGCTCGCGCTGGCCTCGTCCTGCGCGATGAAGAAGTGTGCGGCATCGTCGATGCCCGTCTGGAAGTTGTTGGCCACGGCCGGTCGCTCTGCCCTGTACAGTATGTAGTTGCCGTAGTCCCACCAGCTCATGATCCCGTACTCCGGATGCGTCCCGTTATCCGCCGAGTACGTATACGAGGTCTTGGGAGTATTGTCCTTGACCCACTGGCAGGCGTTGTTCCAGTCGAGCGTGTATGGCTCCGGCGAGCCGGAGACCGCATAAACGCTCATTATGATGGGTACGGCCATGACGGCCATGACAATGAGCACGGCCACGACCGGGGGCGTAAGCCAGGCCTCCCTGGAGCCCGAGGCCTTTTTGTTGTTCTCCGTGCCCCGGTAGAAGCCCACCATGTCCAGCGTCCAGAAGAGCGCGAAGCCGGCGAATATGGACACGTTCACGGCGAGTAAATATATGAAGCGCTTCTGGAGTATGCCGAGGACGAGCACGACGAGCGTCCACACAAGCAGGAAGACCTCGGAGTTCTTCAGGCTGCCCCATTTCCTCGTCAGGAGGAAGATGGCCAGCCCGATAATGGCGAGGATTCCGCCCGTGGACAGATACGTCCAGGGAATGTCGACGGAAAACGCCCCGTTGTTGACGAACAGTGGCTCGACCTCCACGATGGTCGCCAGGACATTGCCCTCGCCGAACAGGAACATTATGCCTCCCGACAGGGAATCGAAGAGCTGGGGCAGGGCAAGCCTGATGGCGACGGCCAGCACGGCCGCGGCGGCGACGGCGGTGAGCACGGCCGAGAACCACGGCGCCTTCACGCCCGAGTAGAGCCTGGAGAGGCCGCCCATGGCGATGAAGAACATGGCGATAGCCAGCAGATAGATGACGTGGAACCACGAAATATACACGGCCGAGATCGTGAAGGCCGGCCCCGTAGGGCTCATAATGACAAAGGGCGTAACGATGACGGCAGCGACGAGCGAGGCCAGGGCGCCGGCCGTGCTCAGGTACCCGGTATCCTCGTGGCAGAATGCGTCATAGGCATATTGGGCCAGCGCATACAGGACGATGATGCCGATGAAGATGGGCGAGCCTTCCCACGAGAAGACCATGCCCGCTATGCATGCTCCGGCAAGGAGGGCATAGGCGAGGGGCTTCTTCGGCAGGCTATTTAAGCTCAGCTTTTCCTCGCGGGCCGAGGCGAGAGCACGGGTAAAGCAGAGGAACATGGCCAGCGACATGGCCACTTCGAGGGCGTGGTGGTCGGTATAGGCGAAGGCCGTACGGAATATGGATGCGGGCAGTATAGCCATGAACAGGGCGGCGATAAGCCCGGCGTCCCTGCCCATGGCATCTTTGACGATGTAATACGTCAGCACGATGGAGATAAGCCCGAGCGCCACGGGCAGCGAGGCCGATACCGTCTCGATGATCAGCCTGGACGGGCTGCCAAGCCCGACGATGAGCGATAGCGCGGCCGCGGCCAGGTCGAACAGCGGGGGCCAGCTGATGCCGTAGCCATAGGGATAGTTCACGTAGGAGTCGAACGAGTTCAGGAACGGGAAGTGTTCGACGGCATACACGATCCTTCGCATGTGATAGTACGGGTCGAACTCGGAGAAGTTTATATGGCCGCCGGAAAAGCAGTACGTCAGGGGCAGCAGCCGGAGCGCGAGGCCGACCAGCAGGATGGCAGAGAGCAGGACGGCCGTGTTGTTTAATTGAAAGATATTTTTTCCCCGCGTCGTTTCCTCTTTGCGCGACTCGCCCTGCTTTTTCCGTGCATCGACAGGCGCCTTCCGTTTAGACCCCATAGTAAAAACCAATTATAAATCCAGCTTCGTAATTAAATGCTTATCGCTGGACCTGCATTTTAACGGAATGGCGGACTGGGGCTTCGTTCAGGCAGGCATGGGGCTTCGTTCAGGCAGGCACGGTCTCGCCCGAGAGGACGGCGCTCTCGGGCACGATGACGCTGGCTGAAGTGACGCCACTCGTGACGATGTATGCGGAGCCGGTGGCTACAAAGCCCCCGGAAGACGTGGCGTAGGGCACGACGAACGCATACCGGCCGTCCGGCCCGGCCAGCGTGCTGTTCACGTAGTTCCGCACATCGTATGGCGTGCTGAGGTTCAGGCGAATGCCCACTTCTGAGCCCGGTGCGGCCTTACCAGTTACGACCGCGCCCTTTACGTACTCGAAGACTTTGACCGGGTCATCGCCGTGTGTCTCGTAGATAAGGCGATAGTGCTCGAGGGGCTCGATGGTGATACTGCCGTATCCGGCACCGCAGCCGTCCGCGTTAAACAGCCTGGAGTACATGGAATCGTAGTATTTTTCATTCGCCGACCGGTTCGCGTATAATGCCCTATCGTGATAGCCGGACGCGTTCTCGCCGGCCAGGAGGGCCATGTCCTCGAAGATGCCGTACTGCACGCCGGCGTAGGGCGAGCCCATGCGGTAGTCGAGCATGACGTATCTCGCGCTCCGGTTGTCCACGATGGCGTCGGCCGCGGACTCATCATGGGCCGTGAAGAACCGGGCCGACTCGTTCACGCCCGTCTGGAAGTTGTTGGCCACGGCCGGTCGCTCTGCTCTGTACAGTATGTAGTTGCCGTAGTCCCACCAGCTCATGATCCCGTACTCCGGATGCGTCCCGTTATCCGCCGAGTAAAGGAAGGATGTCTTCGGCGTATTATCGCTCACCCACTGGCAGGCGCTGTTCCAGTCCTGGGCGTAGTACTCGGGCGTTAAGGCCATGGCTATGGTGGAGATCAGCGAGGGCAGGAGCAGGAGCGCCACAATACATGATACGAGGGTGAGGGCGGTCGATATGCTGCCCGATCGCGCGGCGGAAGGCTTTTTACTTTTTGAGGGGTGAAGGTACTCCTCCAGGCCGGCGAGCTGAAGCGACCGGTAGATGGCGTACGCGCCGAAGGTGGACACGCTGACCGCTAGGATGTTGAGGAAGCGCTTCTGCATGATGCCAAGGACGAGCACGGCGGCGGTCCAGACGAGCAGGAACACTTCGCCCTGCTTCAGCGTTTTTACCCTGGCGGTGTACAGGTACAGGAGCAAGCCCAGCACGGAGAGCGGGCCGATGAATGAGAAATAGGCCCACGGGACGGCGAATGATAGCCGGCCGCCCGACATGAAGAGCATCTCGGTCTCGGTCACGGTGCCCATGACTTCGTCAATGCCGGCTAAATAAATTAAGCCCGACCTGGCCGCATAGATGAACCCTGGGTGGACAACCCAGACCACGGCCACGGCGGCGACCGCCAGAACGGCCGTGGCCACCGGCAGCCCGTACCATGGCAGCCTACGCTTTTGGAATAAAGAGGAGAGGAAAGCCATCACTATAAAGAAAATCAGGACGCCCGCGAGGAATATCGTCTCGAACCACGCCATGCTGGCGGTTATAAGAGGAAAGCCCGCGGCCCCCAGGGCGTCCACCACCAGGATAACGGCGAGCCCCGTCGCCGAGGCGATGGCTCCTGGGACGGTCAGGTATCCCGAGTCTTCCCCGTTCCGCACGTCATAGACATACTGTACGAAAGCATAGGCCACGATGACGCCGATAAATATCGCGGCCCCGTCCCAGGAAAGGACCATGCACGCCGAAGCGATGCCCGCGAGGATGGCATATGCCACCGGCCCCGTAAGGCTAAGGCTGGATACCCTCATATCTGACTTTTTTGCGCTTGTGACGGACCGGATGAACAGCAGGTACATGGCCATGGAAACGAGCACTTCCAGGCCGTGATGGTCGACCACGCCGAACATGGACCGGAAGACGCCCGCGGGAATGATAGCGAAGAGCAGCGCAGCGATGAGCCCCGCCTTCTCATTCAGGAGGCCCCGGACGAGATAATAGACGACGGGAATGGTCAGCACGCCGATGAGCACGGGAAGAAGGGATGAGGCCATCTCGATGGTAAAGGCGCCCGGGCTGCCGAGGCCCAGGATTAGCGCGGCCGTCGCCGCGAGGAAGTCGAAGACCGGCGGCCAGCCGATCACGTAGCCGTCCGGGTAGCTGACGTACGAGTCGAACAGGTTCGGGAACGGGTAGTGTAAGACCGTATAGACGATCCGCCGCATATGGTACGACGAATCAGGGCCGTTGAATATGACCTGGCCCCCCACGATCGTGTTCAGCGCCGGCAGCAGCCTTACCGCCAGGCCGAGCAGCATGATGCCTGCCAGCAGGAGCAATGTCCAGTCGACCCGGGACGGGGCTACGTTCTTCACAGCGCTATTCTGCTTTCGTGTTCTCCGGCTACCGCTCATGCATATGACCAGACAAGAAATTTTATATTAACAATTTAATATTTTATGGCTTGTTTTGCCTGGATTTGACGCCTAAAGGCGTGTAAAGCGCACGTTTATTTGGCACTGAGGCCGTTAAAACAGGCCATCACGTTTATTCCTGCCCTTCGTATACTATTACCGGGTGTATGTATGGCGCATGATCTGATTAAGTTCGGCCTCGCGTTAGCCGCTCTTGTCGTCACGGCGGTGGTCGTGGCGGCGCTCGTCTCGGGATACCTGACAGCCTATAAGCCCGCCAGTAAAATCACGACACCCGCTTCGTCTGGCATTTCGGCCAGGTCGGCCCGTGTCACTCCGGTTCCCACGCCCACGATGCCCGCCGGCGCTTACGCTCGATATCCGCAAAATCCGCCCGTATATCCGCCGCCCGTCCCGGAGATGCCGGTATCGATGGAGCCCGGCCTGGCGCCGGCATCCGGAATGCCCGCCCAGATGCCTTCCGCGACACCGGTGCCGTCGCAGACCGCCATTCCCCCATCGCCGCAAATGACGTTTTGGTACTATATCTTCCAGGACCTTCTCCGGGTCTTCCCGGGCCTGTTCTCCGGCCTCCAGAGAGCCTTTCCCCAGTGGCCGGTAGGATGGTTTGGAGGTGTCTAAGGCACTCAAAAAAAAACATACGAGTTCTCATAGACGGTTTCAGCCACGAAGCGACTCTAAGCCAGCTCAAAGCGGCTCTAAGACCTTTAATATGTTTTATAGCATCTTCGTGTCGCTTTAGGCCCGCTTAGAGTCGCTTCATGGCTGAAACCATTGCGAGGGCGGCTTAGAACCCGCACTGAAGGTCGAGGGGGCATCCGCCGCCACACATGGGGTACTGAATGCAGCTATGGCAGCGCTCGGGCGCGAACGAATGTGACCTCAGTTGTTTGGCCAGGTCGGTGTCCCACATCTTCGGGAAATCGTCCGCAAGGGCATTCCCAAGGGGCTTGAAGTATGACTGGCAGGGCAGGACGCTCCCGTCGGGCTCCACGGCCAGCGTGAGTCGGGCGGCCGAGCAGGCCTTCACGCCAAGGCCCATGTCCACGGGGTTGAGCTTGTGGTATTTCGTGGGCGTATACCAGATGAACTCCATCCCCAGCTCGTTCGCTTTTATTTTTATATCGGGGAGCAGGGCCTTCAGCTCTTCGTTCGTGACGCCCTCCGCCTCGGTGCCTTTCCCGGCCCGGATGATGGCGTTGAGGCCGAACCTGGTCACGCCCAGCGAATGCAGGAAGGGCACGAGGTCCCGGATGGTCTCGTAATTGCTGCGGGTGATGGTCGAGTTCGTGGTAGTGTATATCTCGCTCACGCAGTTCCTGATGCCCGCCACTGTCTCCTCGAAGGAGCTGGCGCCGCACATCTTATCGTGTATCGCCGAGTCGGGCGACTCGATGGTGATCTGTACGTAGTCCAGCCCGGCCTTCTTGAGCGAGGCGACCCTCTCCTTCGTCAGCAGGCGGCCGTTCGTGATCAGGCCCGTGACCACGTCCAGGCTCTCCGCGTAGGCGATCAGCTCCTCCAGGTCGTCCCGAAGCAGGGATTCGCCGCCGGTGAAATTCACGTTGGGCACCTCGAAGTCGACGGCTTTTTTAATTATCTTCTTCCACTCCTCCGTGGTAAGCTCCTTCGTCTCCCTCGGCCCGCCGGCGTAGCAGTGCCCACAATTATTGTTACAGCGGTATGTGAGCGCCAGGTCAATGCGAATGGGCGATTTCATCTCGCCGTAGCGGGGCTCTTTTACCTTTACGTCGAAGCAGGTGAACGGGCAGGCGTTGCCCTGTGCCACGCCCCAGATCGTGTTGAGCATGCGGTCGTAGTCGGCCTCAGCCACGGCCTTCTTGACCTTGTATTTCAGCATCATGCGCCAGACTACGTTATCCCTGACACTTCCCACCAGGGGCTTCTTCTTCGAATACCGGAGGTAGTGCTTTACGAAGTCAATCCCGATCCGGTCCAGGTACAGGATGTACGACGCGTTGATAATTAAAAGCCCGGTGCCGTCCGCCTCTTCCCTAAGGTGGAGGCGGGTATCGTCTATCTTAGTCTTGATCATGTGCAACCATGCCCTCCCCCGGCGCAGGCACATGCGCAGGCACAGTGGGCGCAGGCGCAGGCGCAGGAAACACAGGCACAGGATGAGCCTCCGCCCGAATGGTACGCGGCCGGCAGGGACGCAGTGGCCGGCGGCGGGGCGTTCGCGGCGTTCCTCACCCCCAGGAAGCCGTCCACGCTGGACACGACTCCGGCAGACATCGACTCAACCGAGCTGGTGATCGATTTTGCGAAGGACTCGACGCTGGCCGTCGTCTGGTTCGTGGGCGCCTTTGTTCCTGAAGGCTGCTGCGCCGTGGGCGCTCCGGATGACGGCTGCGGGGCGCCGGTGCCGTAGTAGTGGGGAAGCCCGAAGTAGTAGGGGTACCACCAGTAATGCGTCGGAACGTAGACCGTCCCGCTGCCCGGAACGTCGGCGACATAGTCCCTGGTCTTTTTAGTGAACTGTTCGTCGGCCATGAGCCAGAACATGTCCGTATCGTACTTCTCGAGCTTCAGCTCGGGCGTGTCCACCGCCTTTATCTGGGCCCACGCCTCGTCGATCTTCGTCTTATAGTAATCCTCGGTCTCCTTTCGGCTGTACGGCCGGGTCTTGTCCACGACGCGCCTGGCGAGCACCTTGAAGCACTCCAGCAGCTTGGACTCGAGAAGAGTGTGCTGATAGATGGCGTCGGCGAACAGCTTCTCATAATAATTCAAGCCGTCCCGGGACACGAGCTCGAGCCGGGTCGGGTCGGTAGAGATAAGCTTGACGTTGCCTTTTTTCATCATGCCGAACATGATCATGGTGAGAATTCTACGGGGGTCTGCCCGCAGCAGCGTGGCCGCCTCGACCGGGTCGAGGTCCTTATTAATGCCGATGCCGTCCATGCTGACCACCGGCGAGGAATAGGGCCGCCGGGAGAGCGAGCCGATGATCGGCGCCGCGAACACCAAGAGGATGATGGCCACGAAAAAGAAAGGCCCGCCGCAGCAGGAGAAGAGCGTGCCGAGGAGCCCGAGGCCCACAGACGATGACGGCGGAACGTAAGTGGGTTGGGTGGCCTTAGATATGGCGGCTCCGGCTGTCATGTACGTGTCCGGGAAGCTCACGGCCACCTGGAACTGCTCGTTGGGCGCCAGGTTGGTGTTCTGGAAGTAGACCCAGGCTTTTCCGTCCTCGACCCCGAAGTTATCGTAGAGCTTGCTGCCGGTAAAGACCTGGTCTTTGGACACGTTGCCCGGCAGGTAGAACTTGACCTGGGTGTCCGTGATAGACATGTCCCAGTAGGGTGGCGCGAAGGTCACAATGTCATAGCCCTGCGTGTCGGACTGGTACACGAAGTCGGGCAGCGTCGCGTTGATGCGCAAATAGACGTGATCGCCCTGGCCCAGGTCCCATCCCTGGGTCTTGATCTGTCCGCTATCGATGTAGAAGGAATGCCTCAGGCCGCTGCCGTCCGTAACGTCCGAGACCTGCATGTTCGATACGGTCTCGGGTATCCAGACCTCGGTCCAGACGCCCTGCTGAATATTAGCGTCGACCTCGTAGGTCATCAGCACGGAGCCCGAGCGGTCCACGTCCAGCACGACGTGCTGGTAGTTGACCTGCCAGCTGTACGTGTCCTGCGCGCCCGCGTGCGGCGCGAGGGATATCACGATGAGCGTTAACAGTATTAGATAAACCGGCTTCCTCGGGTACATCGCTCACACCTTCGCCGTTTTTTCGTCCTGCCCGAAGGGTATGAGCGTGGGGAACGAGTACGTGGTGATGCCGCTCGCCTCCGTGGCGTCGAGGTTGATGTCGCAGATACCTTTCCTGGACATTTTATCAAGCACCCTCTCGGCCTCGTCCGACTCGAAGCCGGCGTTGATGAGGTCGGCCACGGTGACCGTGCCCTTATTCTTTTTGGCGAGGGCCAGCACCTGCCGCTCCATGTTGTGGTAGCGGGCGTCGCCCATCTTATCCTGCTGGGTGGACGTATATGCGATATATACGAACGCTGCTCCTATCCCCACTAATAGTAGCCCGGCAAGGCCCATGTATACAGCCCAGGACGCGCCTGAGATGAGGGCCATTAGCGTTAAAAACCATGCAAATAAGCCGATCAGTATAATGACCGCTCCGATGAGCCCCGATACGACGGCTTTCATATTCATATTGCATTAATTAGACGATTAGGAGTATAGATATTTTGTTCATATGAGGGCTGAAAGTATGGCCATGGCGAGGAAGGAGATGGCCGCGACCGATAGGTTCTCCAGCCGCCCGGAATAGGCCTCGGCGGCCATGCCCGCCGCCGCTCCTGCGATGGCCAGTGGGCCGGCGAATAAAAATCCTATGGCAGAGGCCGCTATAAAACCCGATAGCGAGCCTTCCCAGGTTTTTTGGCTATTCGGGAGCCTGTGCCGTCCGACAGCCCTTCCCGCGATGCCGGCGATGCCGTCGCCTATCGTGAGAACGACGATGGCGGCGAGGCACGCAGGCGGGTCGAAGGCCAGGGATACGGCGAGCAGCGTGGCGATACAGAGTAGATATAAAAGCGGCTCGGAAGCGATGCTCTTTTTCTCCGAGTCCCGGTAGAGGGCGGAAAGGAATGGCAGGTCTATGCGGCGCCGGGCCGCCTCGAGGATAAAGAACGCGATGATGCCGGCCAGCGCGATGCCGAGCGAGAGCGCCCGGTCGTAGAGCCCGATAAAGGCGAAGGCCGCGCCCGATATGTGCACGAGCTTGCGGGGCAGCCAGGCCATGGCCTTACCACATCGTGACGCCGCGGACCGTGCAGCCTTCCTGCACGATGCTGCCCGCTATCTTGCCGTCGGTCATCTTCACGATGGCCCCGGCGCTCTCCTTGTCGGTAATTATAACGTAGCCCATGCCCATGTTAAAGGTCCGGTACATCTCCTTATCGTCGATTCCGCCGAGCTTCTGGAGCCAGGTAAAGACCTGCGGCACTGGCATGGGGTCGGTAAACTCGAACCCGTAGTCGGTGATCCGCCGCAAATTCATGAGCCCGCCGCCTGTGATGTGGGCCATTCCCTTAACCGGGTACTTCCGGAAGATGGGCACGACTTCCGAGTATATCCGGGTAGGCTTGAGGAGCTCCGCGCCTATGGTCTTCGTTTTATCGTAGGGCAGCGGGTCCGCATATTTGAGGCCACACTTCTCGATGACCTTGCGCACGAGGCTGTAGCCGTTCGAGTGAATGCCGCTCGAGGGCAGCCCGATGACTACGTCGCCCGGCCTTATGCTCTCGCCGGTGACGACCTCGTTTTTGCCCACGTATCCCACGGCAGTGCCCGCGAGGTCGAAGCCCTTGATGATGTCGGGGAGCGCGGCGGTCTCGCCGCCGACGATGGTGACGTTCGCCTGCCTGGCGCCCTCGTCCAGGCCCACCATCACCTGGCGTATTAGTTCATCGTCCGGCTTCTCGATGGAGATGTAGTCGACGAAGGCCAGGGGCTCCACGCCCATGACATAAAGATCGTTGACGTTCATGGCGATGCAGTCGATGCCCACGGTATCCCACTTTTTCATGGCGTCGGCGATGATCAGCTTGGTGCCCACGCCGTCCGTGGTCATGGCCAGCGCGAACTCGCCCATGTCGATGAGCCCGGCGTACGCCCCGATCCCGCCCATGGGGGCCCCGAAGCCAGAGCGTCGATACTTTAAGCCTTTTTTTATTATGCCCGACTTAATGGACTCGAGCTTATTGATGTCCACGCCCGCGCCGGCGTAGGTCATGTGCTTCTCCCGCATATTCGACAGATGGCCGGGAGCGCTAATAAAATTTTGTATTCACCACGGGGCGCACGGAGGCACCACGGAGGACACGGTTATTTCTCACCACGGCGACACGGCGAACACGGCGCTCTTTAAAATTCGGCACGGCGGATGCACGGCGAACACGGCGCTCTTTAAAATTCGGCACGGCGGATGCACGGCGAACACGGCTTCCTGATAATATTATTAAGCAGTGGGTCTCCGTGGGGGGCCATAGGCCATGCTCGCCTTTTATTCAATAAACAATAAATAAGGCCGGCGACGAACTAGATATAAGGAGCGCATCGACGTGAGCACAAAGTGTATATTGAAGCTGGCCAGCCAGTCTTTCGAGCCGGGCAAGAAGATACCCGTGAAATATACCTGCGACGGCGACGACCTGTCGCCCCAGCTCTCCTGGGATGGGGCGCCGGAGGGCACGGAGACGTTCGCCCTAATCATGGACGACCCCGACGCGCCCGGAAAGACGTTCACCCACTGGGTGATATACAACATACCCGCCCACAGGAACGAGCTTCCCGAAGGTGTCCGCGGGGAGAAGATCATTAAGAAGAATTGTTTCCAGGGGCTGAACGATTTCAGGCAGATGGGCTACGGGGGCCCGTGCCCGCCACCCGGCCGGCCGCACCACTACCGTTTTCATCTCTATGCGCTCGACACGGTGCTTGACGTGCCATCGGGCGTGCCGAAGAGCGCGGTGCTCGGCGCCATGAAGGGGCACATCCTCGCCGAGGACGAGATCGTGG
Organism: Methanocella sp.; assembly: GCF_035506375.1. Lineage (NCBI taxonomy): Archaea > Methanobacteriati > Methanobacteriota > Methanomicrobia > Methanocellales > Methanocellaceae > Methanocella > Methanocella sp. Next base: position 3,378 of record NZ_DATJPM010000077.1, on the reverse strand, counting down.
GACTGTATGGAAGAGCGTAAAAGCCCGGATCTCGGCTTACCCTGGACATTCCCTATACACCGATATTGTGTAAAATACTAAGCTATTTCATGGCTGTTTAAGCGATAACATATGTCTCTCTATAGATGCGTTAAAATCCAATTATAGTATGATAAAAAATAATCGTTATCAATCGTAACATTTATTTATAATGATTATTAATTAACTATCGGTGCCATTCAATGGTTAACACTCAAACACTAGATGCAAAAGAAGCGAAAGCCGTGGCCTCCACCCTCGCCAATCCGGCGCCCCTGGGGCTCATGGGTTTTGGCATGACTACCGTACTGCTGAACCTGCTCAACGCGGGGCTCATTACCTCGTCGGCCTGGAGCATGATCCTGGCCATGGGCATCTTCTACGGCGGCGTCGCCCAGATTATCGCGGGAATTATGGAATTCGGGAAAGGCAACACCTTCGGCACGACCGCCTTCACGTCCTACGGGCTGTTCTGGATATCGCTTGTAACGCTGTTGATATTCCCGAAGCTGGGCTGGTACCCCGCGCCGGACGGCGCGTCGATGGCGGCGTACCTGGCCCTATGGGGAGTGTTCACTGCCTACATGTTCGTGGGGACGCTAAATAAGAATAAAGCCATTCAGCTCGTCTTCGGCAGCCTGGCCGTCCTGTTCTTCCTGCTGGCAATAGGCGACTTCACGGGCATCGCGCTTATAAAGATCTTCGCGGGCCTGGAGGGCATCGTCTGCGGCTTCTCGGCCATATATCTGGCGGCCGCCGAGGTGCTCAACGACGCCCACGGCAGGCAGGTCCTGCCCATCGGCGGGGTATAAGTCCCGCATTCTTTTTTTATCTGTACGTCGTTCTACGATCCATGGCTTTAAGGGATGATATCTGTTCGGCAATGGAAAACTATGCCCTGACGTCGACTTCGGATTGGAACGTGATAAAGGCCGATGACCTGAAAAAGGGGCTCGACTCGGGAAAAAAGCTCTTTCTGCTGGACGTCCGCGAGCCCTCCGAGTTCCGGGAAGGCCATATCTCGAGGGCCGTGAACATTTCTGTAAATGAGCTTCCGCGGCGCGTCGGGGAGCTGCCGCAGGAAAAGGGCCTGAAGATGGTCGTCTACTGTGCTACGGGGCGGCGTTCCGCCTATGCCGCCATGTTCCTCAGAGTCTATGGCTATGGTGACGTGCGGAGCCTCGCCAAAGGCTACAAGGGATGGGCAGGTGCCGGATATCCGGCTGTCCGCTAATACGGGTGTGGATTATTAAAAAGCCGTCTGCCTTATTTTTACTACCGAGTAGGCGACCAGCGGCAGCATGATTGCCAGCAGCCAGAGGAACGCCGTCGACAGCGATGCGCGCTCCGCGAAGAAGCCCACGACAGGGAAGAGCACCGCGACGCCGGCGCTGGAGAGCTGGCTCTTGAACGCTAAAATAGTGGCCCTGTCCTCCGACGGCACCCGGGCGTTGACTAATTCGCTCACGATGGGCCAGAACGCCACCACGAAGATGGTTCCCAGCCACAGCATGGGCACGCCCAGCGGGTTATTAGAGAATGATAATAGTATATACGCCCCGAAGATGACGCCTGGTATGATGACGATGAACTTTTTCGCCGGCAGCCGGGCCAGGGCGTAGGAGTACCTGGCGCCCAGGGCGGCGAACAGCGAGTCAACGGCCAGGATGATGCCGATGGCGAAGACGGGTATGCCCATGCCCTGAAAATACTTCTGGCAGTACATGTAGATGGTCATGTCCACCGTGGATATGGCGGCGAAGAGCACCAGGATGTAAAGCACCAGCGGGTTTCCGGCGATGGTTTTCATCGAGCTCTTGAAGAGCTGCGACACGCTCCTGCTCCCCACGTTCGAGGCTACGCCCTTCGTCTCGGTGAACAGTAAGGCCGGCACAAGGGCCGCCAGCATGACTAGTATCCCGGCGTAGTAGACGTTCTCGAAGCTGCCTTCAGCGAGGAAGCCCCCGGTAAAGACGCCCAGCGCCGCCGCAACGAACGCGAGCGCCAGGATGTTGCCGTAGATCTTCTTATAGTCGCCGGCATTCCCCACGATACGGCAGCTCTCGTAGGTGATGGACTCCGACGCAGAATTATAGAGCACCCAGGACATCGCGCCGAGCACGAAGCTGGCCGAATAGCCCAGAAAGTCGCCCGATATGAGGATGAGTATATAGCTAAGGACCTTGGTGACGATGCTCAGGTAGAGGCTCGCTTTCCTTCCGATCAGGTCGCCGATGGCCCCCGCGGGCAGCCCGAAGAGAAGATAGCCGAGCTGGTAGACCGACTCCAGCAGGCCGATCTGCACCAGACCAAGGCCTCTATAGCTTAAGAATAGCATCCAGATGCCCTTGTCGAGCATCGTGTTCATGAGCATCGTGTAGACGTAGTTCAGCCTGATGTTGCGCTCGATCTTAGCGACGGGAACATTCAGGGCCATGGTTAAGCCTGAATGTAAATGAAAAAATATAAAGCTTACTAAAAAAGGATAAGAGAAAAGGATTATACTTCCTTAATCATTACCTGATTGCCCTTCTTGGGGGCGCTGAGCATGACCTTGCGGCCGTTCGCGAGGACGATATTCCAGGTCTCGTTATTCTTGTCGTTCGAGGCCATCGCCATCGTCTTCGCTTCAAAGCCCTGGGAGGTCAGGACGGCCCTTACGGCCGCCTCGCCGCCCTTGAATTTACCGACCGTCACGGTCTTGTCGATCTTTCCTGCCATTTCATCATCTTCTTTTTTAAGCTCGTCGGGCCTATCGAGCCAAACTTAAAGCCTGCCCGACGATTGGAATATATACCCGCACTTTGACGGCTTAAATCTATCGCTTTTTTGCCCTCCGTTTATTCCATAGGCAGGAAAGCTACGAGCACATGGCCAGTGAATTGCCTTGCTTCCTACCGTACTGTGTAGAAAAATCTTATACGATGGATAATAAGGCGGAGCGCCCATATGAGCCCGGGCGATGCCTTAATACGAAAAATTTTATAAAAAATCGCCTATTGTCGCCCGGTGCAAAAGATTTAATAGGTAACTACCCATAGGACTATATACACCTATTTAGCACCCCTATGCTCAGTTATGCTCTGCCATGCCATGACATAACATCGATAGGTGAACAGGAGGCTTAGACTAGTGACTAGGAATGTAACAAAGGCATTTTTATTATTGCTATTGATCAGCATGATCGTCGTCTCGGTCAGCGGATGTACCACGTCCCCCGCCGTAACGCCGACACCCGCAGCGTCGGCGAACTTTACGACGCTCACCCCGGGCACGCTCTCCATCGCGACGGACGCGAGCTATGCGCCCTTCGAGAACGTGAACACGACGACGAACCAGATCGAGGGCTTCGACATCGAC
>NZ_DATJPM010000076.1 GCF_035506375.1 Methanocella sp. | reverse complement strand
GCCGGAGGCTGGAGATCGCCCGCAGCCTCATCCACTATCCGAAAGTACTCTTTCTCGATGAGCCCACCATCGGCCTGGATCCCCAGAGCCGGGACCATATCTGGTCGTACATCCGGGAGCTAATAAAAAGTGAGGATATCACGGTCATCCTGACGACTCACTACATGGAGGAGGCGGACAGGCTGTGCAACCGCATCGCTATCGTCGACCACGGCAAGATCGTAGCCATGGATACGCCTAAAAAATTAAAAGATGACCTTGGCGGCGAGACCATCACCGTGAAGACGCGGAAGAACGAGCTGTTCCTGGAAAAGATCAACGAGGCGAAGATCGCCAAGGCCGCGGCCATCGTGAACGACGAGGTCAAGATGACCGTCGACGGCGCTGCCTCTCTACTGCCGGCCGTCATCAACATCGCCGCCCAGAATTCCATATTCGTCGAGTCCATTTCGGTCCAGGAGCCCCAACTCGACGACGTGTTCATGCACTACACGGGCCGGGCGCTGCGAGACGGTAAGGGCAAGGAGATACCGCCCATGATCAGGATGAGGAGGCGGGCATGAGCGAGTTTCGAGGCATCTATACGCTCTGGAAGCGGGAAGTCCTGAGGCTCGTGCGGGAGACATCACGGCTGGTCAGCTCGGTGGTCACCCCTGTCTTGTGGCTGGTCATATTCGGTACCGGCCTGGGTGTGTCGATGGGTACCAGCGCTGGATACAATTACCAGCAATTCCTCTTCCCCGGCATCATCGGCCAGACGCTGCTTTTCACGGCGATGTTCATGGGCATCTCCGTCATCTGGGACAAGCAGTTCGGGTTCATGAAGGAGATCCTGGTCGCGCCCGTGTCGCGGCTGTCCATTTTCATCGGCAAGATGCTGGGGGTCGGCACCAATTCGATGCTTCAGGGCATCATCGTGTTCATCCTCGGTTTCTTCATAGGCATACCCATCACCTTCATAATGACCATAGAGATCATCCCCTTGATGATCCTGGTCACGATAGGGCTGGTGTGCATAGGCCTCATCATCGCGAGCGTACTGGATAGCCTGGAGAACTTCGGAGTCATAATGACGTTCGTCAACATGCCCATGTTCTTCCTGAGCGGGGCGCTTTTCCCCGTGGCCACGCTGCCGGACTGGCTCAAGTGGGTTTTCTACATTAACCCGCTGACCTATGGCGTGGATGCCATGAGGGCCGTTACCATGGGCAGCGTATGGCACACCATACTGCCGCTCTGGCAGACCATCGCCGTGATCGCTCTCTTCGACGTGGTCGCGGTCCTCATTGGCAGCTACGCCTTTACGAGGACGAAGTAATCTCCTTCGAATTTTTATTTACTGCCTCTAAACTTTTATCTGCTACCTCGTAGCTTTTATTTACTACATCGGACCAGGCGTCCATATTATTGATACATCCCGGGTCAGCGGCAGTAAGGTCGCCGAAATACGCGTACGCCCTTGCCCTGCATCCTCCGCAGATGTATTTATTTTCGCATGTGGCGCAATGGCCTTTCACCTGATCCCTGTCCCTCAGCGTGTCAAGCACCGGGGAGTTGTGCCAGGTGTCCAGAAGCTTATTTTCCCTTACGTTCCCGACCTTAATGGGAATAAATACACAGGGGTTGATATCGCCGTTAGGCCGTACGCAGCAGTAGAACCTGCCGGCGGCACAGCCTCCGATGAACTCGCAGAGAGCCATCGCCCGGTTGTCCACTTTCTTGATGGTCATGAAGTGGGCCAGGTTTACGCCCTCCCTTTTTACGGAGACCCTGCCGAACTGGGGAGCTGTCGACATGACCTCCATATTACTATCGTAATTCCTGTCGCTCAGGTACCTCAACAGCGACTCCCTTTCTTCGGGCGTAATGTCCATATTTGACATGCACTCGCCCCTGCCCGTGGGAATGAAGTTGAAGGTGATGATCCTCGACACGCCGAGGGACTTTACCAGCTGGACGATCTCCGGTATCTGCTCGACGTTAGTCTTTGAGACGGTCGTGGCCACGGTCATATAGAGGCCCTCGTCGACGCAGTTCTTTATCCCCTGTATTACCTTATCGAACGTGCCAGGGGCGCCCCTGAACCCGTCATGGGTCTCCGAATCCTTCCCGTCGATCGACACTTCCACGTACCCGACCCCGACTTCCTTGATGCGGTGCGCCATTTCCTTCGTGATCAGGGTGCCATTGGTCGCGAGCGCCGTATACAGGCCCTTCTTAACGGAGTATTCGGCCAGCTCGAAAAAGTCCTTTCGCATCAGCGGCTCGCCGCCCGAAAAGGCTATAGCGCAGGAGCCGGCCTCCGCGATATCGTCGATCATGCGCTTCGCCTCCTCGGTGGATAGCTCGTCCGGAAGCTTCTTTTGCGCGTTCTGATAGCAGTGCTTACAGCCCAGGTTACACGCGTGCGTGCAGTCCCATACGACCACGATCGGCGCATGTATTCTTTGCGGTACTGCAACGCCATACTCATTGATGCCCCGGATGATGTTCATCAGCCCTGTTTTAAAATACGGCTGTTTAAACGTTTTCTTAATGTCCTCATCCTGGATGTTACAGATATGTCCCCCTTTATTCAGAATTTCCCTCACGATTTTGCCTGCAGCCTTGCACTTCCAGCAGGCGTTCACCTCTTCCCCCAGATAGCTATCAATGGCGATAGACAGCCTGTCACCGCATTTATCATCTTCGCAGAGGAAGCTCAGCAATCCTTTTGAAGCAGGATTATTTAGCCATTTCTGAATGGTATTAACCGTGACTGCCGTTGTTGTTATATCGTCAACCATTATTATCACCACATCTTCTTAATGCCGGATACCCGGCCTTCCCCGACCCGTCATTATACCTACGCGGCCGGCAGGCGATACGTCTGTAACATTTATGTTGATACGTCTGTAACATATATGTTAAAGGCGATACGTCTGCGATGCATTTGTTAGTATTACAATACTAAATAATTTGTTGTTATTAAAGTAGTAATACAATGTTGATATGTCAGGTAAACCTGGCGGATGTATAATGGGAGTAGTACGAGTGAATTTCCATTAGTATTATGTATCTGGATTTGCTATTGAGAGTATTATGAAAATCCTGCCCTCGTCCCTGCGTGAGAAAAAACGGTATATCGCGTTCGAGGTCGCCTGCGAGAGCGAGCCCGTCGACAGAAAGGCCTTACTGGACGAGATCTTCTTCGCCACCCAGACGCTGGTGGGCGATACGGGAAGCAGCCAGATCGGCTACCGGCTCATAGACTTCAACGGCTCGAGGGGCATCATGCGCGTAAATCTCAACGCAGTGGAGACCGCCCGGGCGGCCATGGCCACCGTATGCGCCATAAAGGGCAACAGGGCGACGATTCGTGTGCTCGGGGTGGCCGGCACTATCCATGCGGCAATAGAAAAATATATCCCCTTGAAAAATATATGTGCCACTAATATCCTTTCTAAGCCGATTAGCAACGAGCACATGTCCGGAACGGTCGTGAGGGAGAGAGGAGATGAATTTGAAATGGTTCCGGACGATAAAGAGGTACTAAAGCGGGCTAACGTCCACTATATAAGCCTGACCTCTTTTGATTTAAGGTCATTAAAGGAGTGAGAGAAAGATGCAGCAGATGACACCCCAGATGATGGGTTACGACCGGGCCATCACCGTATTCAGCCCGGATGGAAGGCTTTTCCAGGTACACTATGCCCAGGAAGCCGTGCGCCGCGGCGCCACCGTCATGGGCCTGAAGTCGAAGGACGGAATTGCCATGATCGTCGACAAGCGGATCTCGACCAAGCTGCTCGAGGCCGAGTCCATAGAGAAGATCTTCAAGATCGACGACCATATAGGGGCCGTGGCTTCGGGCCTGGTTGCCGACGGGAGGGCTCTCGTCGACAAGGCACGCGTGGAGGCGCAGGTCAACCATATCACGTACGGCGAGCCCATCAGCATCGAGATACTGGCGAAAAAAATTTCCGATCACATCCAGACGTTCACCCAGTACGGCGGCGTAAGGCCATACGGAAGCGCCTTACTCATCGCGGGCATCGACGAGACCGGACAGCGGCTCTTTGAGACCGACCCGTCGGGCGCCCTCTACGAGTACAAGGCCGTGTCCATCGGCGCTAACCGGAACACGGTCATGGAAATGCTGGAGAACCGCTTTAACGTGGGCATGAGCCTGGACGAAGTGATACTCCTGGGCATCGAGGCGCTCTACAAGTCCATGGAATCAAAGGGCGAAGTCCCGACCATCGAGATCGGAGTCATCGACGCGGCCACCCGGAAATTCAGGAAGCTGAGCGAGGCCGAGGTCAAGGATTACGTCGAGAAGGCCGGAGTGGCGAAGCCCGGGGTCGAGCCCGCCAAGAGGAGCAGCGAAGAGTAGAGGCGCATCGCCATGGTGACGCTCGACAAGGCCGTTGTCGCGAAGCTCAAGACGCACGGCGAGCATTTTGAGATTTTAGTCGACCCCGACAGGGCATACGATCTTAAAAAAGGCGCTCCAGTTAAGATAGAGGACGTGCTCGCGGTCGAGGACGTCTTCGAGAACGCGTCCCGGGGCGACCGCGTCCCGGAAGAGGACCTTATTAAGGCCTTTGGCACGACCAACGTGCAGGACATCGCCCGGAAAATAATCGAAGAGGGCGAGATCAACCTGACGGCCGAACAGCGGCACCGCATGCTCGAGGAGAAGAGGCGCCAGGTAGTCAGTTTCATATCCAGGAACGCCATCAACCCGCAGACCATGGCGCCCCATCCGCCCGCCCGCATCGAGAGGGCCATGGAGGAGGCGGGCGTCCACATCGACCTGACGAAATCCGTAGAGGAGAACGTTAATCTGGTAATGAAGGCGATCCGACCCATCATACCCATCCGGTTCGAGGAGGTCAGGGTCGCCGTGAAGGTGCCCGCGAACTACGCGGCACGCGCCTTTGGCGAGATATCGGCGTTCGGCAGGATGTTGAAGGATGAGTGGCAGAACGACGGCTCCTGGATAGGCGTCGTGCAGATACCCGCCGGCATGCAGCCCGAGTTCTACGACCTCGTGAATAAGCTATCCAAGGGCGAGGCGGAGACCAAACTATTACGATAGGTATTGATATGGAAAGGGAAATCGTTGTCCCGGGCGACATGCTCGGGGAGGATCCGAAGCTTGCCGGGATCGGGACCTACGTGCAGGACGGAAAAGTGTATTCTGCAAACTACGGGCTCGTGGACAGGCGGACGAACATCAAGGTCATCCCGCTGTCCGGACGGTACATACCCGCCCGGGGCGACCTCGTCATCGGAAAGATCGTGGACATGACCTTTTCGAACTGGTTCGCCGACATCAACGCGCCTTACGAGGGAATGCTCCACATCTCGGAGTTCCCCGAGCGCGTGGACCCGGCGAACATGAGCAATTACCTGCACGTCGGCGAACTGATCATAGCCCGCGTGGCGGACGTCGATCCGACCATGAAGGTCGAGCTCACGATGCGAGACGAGCACTTACGCGTACTGAAGCAGGGGCGAGTCATCGATATTTCGCACGTCAAGATCCCCCGCGTCATCGGGCGTAACGGCTCTATGATAAGCATGCTTAAGAAGGACCTGAACGTGAGCATCTTCGTCGGACAGAACGGCCGGATATGGCTGAAGGGCGACGATAAGCGCGTCGACCTGGCCATCCGCACGATATTCAAGATCGAGCGCGAGGCGCACACGTCAGGGCTTACGGATAACATTAAAGAGTACATCAGCAAAGAGCTGGAACAGTTGAGGAATACGACATGACCAAGCCAGAAAAATTAATGATCGATGGGAAGCGGCTGGACGGAAGAGGACCAAACGAAATGCGCCCCATCAAATTCAAGGCCGGGGTCCTGAAAAGGGCCGACGGTTCATGCTATCTGGAATTCGGCGGCAACAAGGTGATGGCCGCCGTATACGGGCCCCGGGAGGTTCACCCGAGGCACTTACAGAACGCCTCGAGGGCGATCGTCCGCTACCGATATAACATGGCGGCGTTCTCCGTTGAGGAGCGCAAGAGGCCCGGTCCCGACAGGCGGAGTATCGAGATATCGAAGGTGAGCCGCGAGGCCCTTGAGTCCGTGGTCCTGGAGGAGCTTTATCCCAGGTCCGCGGTCGACATCTTCGTCGAGATACTCCAGGCCGACGCGGGCACCCGGGTCGCGGGCATCAACGCCGCATCCGTGGCGCTGGCCGACGCGGGCATCCCGATGCGGTGCCTGGTATCGGCGTGTGCGGTCGGCAAGGTCGACGGCGAAGTCGTGCTCGACCTGAACAAGGACGAGGACAACTACGGTCAGGCTGACCTGCCCATCGCCATGAACCAGTTCGGCGAGATCACGCTCTGCCAGATGGACGGCCACCTGACCGAGGAAGAGTTTAGTAAGGCCGTGGACATGGCCGTCGAGGGCTGCAAGAAGCTCCACGAGCTGCAGAAGCAGGCCCTGGTGGAGAAGTATGGCACCATGGTCGCGCCGCAGGCGGAGGAAGAGGCCAGGGCGAACGGAGGCGTTGCCAATGAGTGAGGACGTCATCGCAGAAATAAAGAAAGATTACATTTACAGCCTCGCCGGCCAGGGAGACCGCGCCGACGGGCGTAAGTTCGACGAGTTCCGGCCCATCAACATCGAGGTCGGCGTCATCAACAAGGCCGAAGGCTCGGCGCAGGTCATGATCGGCGACTCGAGAGTCATCGTCGGCGTCAAGGTCCAGCCAGGCGAGCCGTTCCCGGACACGCCGGACACGGGCGTCATCATCACGAACCTGGAATTAGTTCCACTCGCATCGCCCACGTTCGAGACCGGCCCCCCGAGGGAGGACGCGATCGAGCTGGCCAGGGTCGTGGACCGCGGCGTCCGCGAATCGGGCGCAATTGATTTATCTAAGTTGTGTATTGAAAGTGGTCAGAAAGTCTGGATGGTCTTCATCGACGTCCACGTCCTCGACCACGACGGCAACCTCATGGACGCCGCCTCGCTGGGAGCGACCGCGGCGCTTATGAACACCGTCATCCCGAACGCCAAATTCGGCTTCGGAGAGGACGCAAAGCTGCCCCTGAACGACATTCCGGCAGGCATCACGGCCGTCAAGATCGGCGACTCCATCATGCTCGACCCGAGCCTGGACGAGGAGAACGTCGCGTCGTGCAAGCTGACCGTCATCACGAACAAAGAGGGCGCGCTGGCCGGGATGCAGAAGAGCGGCGTAGGCACGCTGACTCCCGACGAAGTAAAATATGTTGTGCACATCGCCAAAGAGAAGGCGAGCGTGCTCAGGGAAAAACTGGAGGGAATACAGTAAATGGTAGAAGGAAGCGCGAAAGGCAGGAAGACGAGGAGCGCCGGCCGGTTCGGCCCGCGCTACGGCCGCAAGACCCGCGTGCTCGTCGCCGACATCGAAGAGAACATGAGGCAGGCCTTCAAGTGCCCTAAGTGCGGACGCATGTCCGTGTGGAGAGAGGGCACCGGCATCTGGACCTGCACGAAGTGCAAGTACACGTACACCGGCGGCACTTACCTGCCCCAGACCAACGTCGGCAAGACGATGGCCCGGAACGTCAAGAAGGCCACCGAAGCCCAGGAATAGGCAGGTGAGCCGTCAATGGTATACAAGTGCGCCCACTGCAAGCACGTGGTGGAGCTTGATAAGGAATACGGCGGAGTCAGGTGCCCCTACTGCGGGCACCGCGTGCTGGTCAAGGAAAGGCCTACCGCCATCAAGCGTGTCAAAGCCGTATAGAATGCACACCGTATTCGTCGAGTTCGAGTTCGGACCCATGGCCGGGAAGGCCCTCGAAGTGCTAACGCCCGAACTCCAGGCCTCCCCGTCCGAGCGCTCCAGGATCACTCTGGGCGTAGAGGGGGGGCTTCTAAAATTATTTATCGAGGCCGAGGACATCATTTCTCTTCGCGCGGCGCTCAACACGTGGCTGCGATTGATTAAAATAGCGGAAGAGATGTTCGATGCCCGCAAGGCCGCTTAGATTGGTGATATCATGAACGAACTGCCACCGCAGATCCAGAACCAGCTTGCCCAGCTGCAACAGATACAGCAGCAGGCGCAGGCGCTCATGCAGCAGAAGAGCCAGGTCGAGATGGTCCTCCGGGAGACCGAGAGGGCGCTCGAGGAGCTCAAGAAGACCGATGACAACGCCGTCGTCTATAAGGCCGCCGGCGAGCTGCTCGTCAAGGCCAACAAGGAAGAGGTCCTCAAGGACCTCGAGGAGAAGAAGGACTCCCTCGACGTGAGGCTGAAGTCGCTGGCCCGCCAGGAAGAGCGCATCCAGTCCCGCTTCACGCAGCTCCAGGACCAGCTCAAGGCCGCCCTGGGTAAAGGCCCCAGCGGTAAAGAGGCCTCCTAAGATTAAATGAAGGATGAAGCCATAATCGAGGCGGTCTACGACGCCGCCCTCGAGTATATTTACTCCGTGGTCCCGTCCAAGCGCGTCGAGGATCTGGATATCGCTGTCGGCATTGATGAGGGCGCAGTGACTATCGACATCCGGCTTGTCAGCGACAGGGGCGAGGCCGTCGACCAGAAGACCGTCGACGAGGCCCTCAGGGTCGCCTCGGAAAAGGCCGACGAGTTGATGGGCAAGTAACCCGCACTTTTTTACTAATTTCCGCTGTGTTGAATTGCGGCGTTATTTTAAGCTTAATAAGGGCACGGAGTTCGCTGATTTGTCCGGTTTTTCAACACTAAAACACGAATGACTTTTTAGTCCCACGTAAGGGGCACGAACCGCACTAAGATGGATGCTTTCACGTCAAAACACTAAACAATCTCCCGAAGGGCACGAACATCAACTAATTATTTGAAACACTAGAGAAAGCATAAATTTCATGCCGTCCTCGTGGTTCAATCCTTTAGTGTTTTAGTGCCATTCGTTAGGTTGTTTCGTGTTTTAAGCGCCAGGCATGGACCTTAGTGATTTTCGTGCCCTCACGTGGGACTAAAAAGTCTTTCGTGTTTTCGTGTTGAAAAACCGACGGGCAGTACGAAAGTGGAAAAAGTGGCAAAGGACCACTAAACAAACACGGAACAACTGGCCTCCGTGGTGAAAATAGTGCTTTTGTACTCTCCATGCGTTTAAAATGAGATACTCAACACAGCACGAATTTTCTATTAAATTAATAATATATGCTCGAATGGTAATCGTGCCTGACCTGTACGGGTATGAGCCCCGTAACGTTGCCCGGTATCGTCTCGTCGAAGTTGAACGTATGTATCTCAAATTTCCGTGCGCCCTCTTCCGTCGCGTTCACCTTATTGTGGTTGAGGCTCACCGTCAGGGTCCCCGTGATATTGATCCTGCTATCGTTACTCGACGGCTTGAGGCTTTTATCAAGGAAGACGTACGAGGTGTAATTGCCCCCTGCCCCGTTCATCGCGGGCAGCAGCGGCTGATCTAAAAATCCTATGACCTTTAGCCTTGCATCGGTAGAGGTCGGCAGGTCGAGCTGGCCTACAAGGCCTGTGGCTATGACGCTAAAGTCGTCGAATGACATGCTTTTATTGATGCGGTCCGGGACGACGGTGGGCGCCTCCGACATGTTCTGCCCGGGGCTGACAGCGATGGGCGTAACGCTGGCATAGCTGTAATAGTAGTCGGTCATGTTGACCTCGACCTCGAGCATCGGCCCGTAAGCCGTATCGGCCGGCCCGATCGACCGCGTACCATGGCGTACCTCGAAAAAGTTGAGGCGATCGTTCAGCATCCAGCCCTCCGCCAGGATCGGCTTACCGTCGACGGCCGGTATGGGCAGCCATATCGTGGCCGTCCCGTTCTCCGTCGTAAAGTTCTCCAGGCCAGTGACGGTGACCGTATAGTTATAATCGGGAGCACGCGGGTAATAGGGATCGTCGCAGCCGGCCATAGCGACTACTATCATCATGACGATTAATACCAGGGCGGCCGCGGTCAAGCGCATAATAAGTACTCTCTAAAGGCCGGAATATAAAACCGTTATCTAACGAACCGTCAACGGAAAATACAAAGAAAAAGAAGGAATACAGTGTTTTCGAGTTTATCGTACCAGAACCTCACGATCCTTTTGCGATAGGCCTCCGTTTTCACTGGCGGCGATTAAAGGCTCGCCGCGGCCCATTTGCATATGCTACACCTATTCAACCGCTGTGCCGTGTTCAACAACTCAACTGTTCAACAACTTAACGCGTTCAACAGGCTTTACATATTATTGGCAATTAGTACTCTCGAGTATGGTGATATAAATTTATTGCTCATTCACAATGAAAAATCATTATAAAATTTTATTTAGGCTCTGGAAAGATAAATAGTTGATGACAGGATAACTATCAGTAATGCAGCGAGAGCAGATGCAAAGCAAGAAACGGATCTTTGTCTGGCCGGTCTACCTGGACCTGAACCACACCCGGAAAGAGGGCAGGATGACGAAGAAGGAGCACTCCGTAAAGGCCCCGAAGGCGACCGAGATAAAGCGCGCGGCCGAGAACCTGGGCCTCCACCCCGAGATCGAGGCGAACAAGGCCCACCCGGGCAGGCCACTTGAGAAGACCGGGAGGTTGACCATAGATAACATCGGGCCGAAGTCCGCCTTGCTGGATAAGATTGGCGTGGAGATCATCAGGCTCAGGGGCGGCAAGCAATAAGCCCCGTTTTATGCTTTGATGAATGATCCCGGTATTTTAAGAATCAAAGGTACAAAGGGCACTATTCTCACCACAAAGGCACCATGGGCACAATGATACACAAAGTCTTTTTTATAATTAAGTTACAAAGTTACAAAGCCCGGTTCATCGGGGTTAGGGCACAAAGGTTACAATGGCACTGGGGATGAACATGGAAGGGCTTTTTGCCTGGTGCCATCGTATCCTTGGCGCCCTAGCACCCAAAAAGCGGGTCATTGTGTCCTTTGTGTCAATGTAAAAAAATCTTTGTGAAGCATTGTGCCCATGGTGCCTTTGTGGTGAGAATAGTGCCTCCGTCCCCTTCGTGGCTTGAAGCGGCATATTCAATACAGCACAGTTTTAATAAAGCATAAATAATAGCTTATTCTAGTCTCTATGATGATCGACCTTCACACTCACACGCTCTTTAGCGACGGGGAGCTCCTCCCCAGCGAGCTGGTCCGGCGGGCGAAAGTGATGGGATACCAGGCCATCGCGCTCACCGACCATGCGGATTTTACCAACATCGACATGCTACTCCAGGGGGCGAAAAGCGCACGCTACCTGGAGGAAGGCTTCGACATCAAAGTGCTGGCGGGCGTCGAGATCACGCACGTGCCCCCGAAGCTCATCCCAAAGCTGGCCCGCATGGCGAAAGAGGCGGGCGCGGAGATCGTGGTCGTGCATGGTCAGTCCCCCGTCGAGCCAGTGGCGCCTCTCACGAACCTTGCGGCGGTGGAGTGCGGCGATGTAGATATCCTGGCCCACCCGGGTTTCATCACGGAGGAGGAGGCGAGCCTCGCCGCCGACAATGGAATATATTTAGAGATTACTGCCCGATACGGCCACAACGTGACCAACGGCCACGTGGCCCGGATGGCAAAAGAGTCTGGCGCAAGGCTCGTCGTCGACACGGACACGCACTCGCCGGACGACCTCATCACCCGGGAAAAGGCCGTCGCAGTGGCCCGGGGCGCTGGATTGGCCGGCAAAGAGGCGGAAAATGCGCTCCAAAATTCGAAAGATTTATTACTGAAAATACTTAAAAAGAGAGAATAGGTAGGCGCATACTTGCAGTTGACGCCCTTATTTTACGCGCATAGCGTAGCTTATTAAGCATTACGTAAAGTTTATATACTATGAGGCGAGACTATTTATAGTTTTGGAAGTGACGATTTTTGAAGAGGCTTGGCAAGGTATTACATTTATCGACGCACGGCAACCTCATTATTCGCTCTGACGATGGCTCACTTCCCAGAATGAACAGCAGCGTGTTAACCAAAAAAATGGAAAAGATCGGCACAGTTTACGACATCTTTGGCCCGGAGAAGGATCCCTACATATCCGTCAGGCTTTTTAAGAATTATCCGGCGTCCAAGGCTAAAGCGCTCATAAATGACCGAGTCTACACGGCATAGAAGGTGTAAGCGTGGCAGAAATAGAGAAGATCAGAGAAATCGAAAAGAAGGAAGTCCCCAGGGAGAAGACTCTGGAGAGGACCAAGAAAGAGGGCGAGAAAGAAAAGGGCGAGGGAGAAGAACGCATCGTCGAGTGCCCCGAATGCGGCTCCCGCCAGCTTGTCCACGACTACGAGAGAGCCGAGCTCGTGTGTAACGAGTGCGGCCTGGTCGTCGATGAGGACTTCATCGACATGGGCCCCGAGTGGCGGGCCTTTGACCACGACCAGCGCATGAAGAGGTCTCGTGTAGGCGCCCCCATGACGTTCACCATCCACGACAAGGGCCTGTCCACGATGATCGACTGGAGGAACCGTGACTCCTATGGCAAGTCCATCTCATCGAAGAACAGGGCCCAGCTGTACCGTCTCAGGAAATGGCAGAGGCGTATTCGTGTTTCTAACGCGACGGAGCGTAACCTGGCGTTCGCTCTTTCCGAGCTGGACCGTATGGCGTCCGCTCTCGGCCTGCCGAGGAACATCAGGGAGACGTCGGCCGTAGTTTACCGTAAGGCCGTGACGAAGAACCTGATCCGCGGCCGGAGCATTGAAGGCGTGGCGGCGGCAGCGCTGTACGCGGCCTGCAGGCAGAACGGCGTTCCCAGGACCCTCGACGAGATCGCGGAAGTATCGAGAGTAAGCAGAAAAGAGATCGGCAGGACCTACCGGTTCATATCCCGTGAGCTGGGCCTCAAGCTGATGCCGACCTCGCCCATCGACTACGTCCCGAGATTCTGCTCCGGATTATCGCTAAAAGGCGAGGTGCAGAGCCGGGCCGTGGAGATCCTGAGGCAGGCGGCGGAGAAGGAGCTTACAAGTGGCCGGGGCCCGACGGGCGTGGCTGCGGCGGCCATCTACATTTCCTCCATCCTGTGCGGAGAGCGCAGGACCCAGAGGGAAGTCGCCAACGTGGCCGGCGTGACCGAAGTCACCATCCGGAACCGGTACAAGGAGCTCGCCGAAGAGCTCGACATTGAGATAATCCTGTAAAGCGGGGTTGTTCGGGACCCACCCTCTTTTTTATTTCTAAATCCGTTTAGCTTACCGCATCACGAATGGTCCCGAAGGATGATGATGTAAACGTAAACCACCAGGATGCAGATGCACGATAACAGGATGACCGGGTCATTTATCGACGACGATACGCTGAGGTACATGACCGGCGCGAGGAGCAGCGTGCACCCCATCATCACGCCGATCACGGAGTAGAGATACGGCGTTTGCCGTCGCTCTTCGCCGATCTTTCCCGTATAGCCGTAGGACTGGATGGCCAGCGTGCAGAAAAGAAGCAGGACTACCACAACGTTGATGCCGTAGAACATGGCCCGGAGCCAGTCCATCGATATATAGACGCATATGGCGGAAAGTATCGCGTTCAAGACCATGATAAGTGCGAGTAGGCCGCACGATATCCGGATCTTTGAGCACCTGTTCATCATGTCAAGTATACGCATGGAATGTTATAATTATCGCGTGCGCGCCGGGTGGCTTGCGGCCGGCGCCTCTCCGGCGTGGCGCTTCGGTATGGTAAAATAAAAAGTGCTGCCTTTCCCCACTTCGCTTTTCGTCCAGATATGGCCGCCGTGGCCCTCGATGATCTTCCGGGAGACGGCCAGCCCCAGGCCCGGGCCTTTGTACTCGTAGGACAGCTTGTATCCGGAGTGGTAGAACCCGGTAAAGATCTTATCCAGGTCTTTCCTTGGTATGCCTATGCCCGTATCGCTCACCCATACAAGGATGTCTGTGACGCGATCCTTCGCCCCGATGGTCACGCGGCCGCCATCGGGCGTATATTTGAGAGCGTTGTTCAGGAGGTTCAGGATGACCTGCTCCATCTTTTTTCTGTCCACTTCCACCAATGGCAGATTTTCGGGTATCACCACCTCGAGCGTGATGTGCTTGTTCTTAAAGAGGAAACCCATCGTATCCGCGAGCTCTTCCACCATGTTCCCCAGGGACACGTCTGACCGGTCGACGCTGTAGCGTTTCGTCTCCAGGGACGAGATCTCGGACATCTTGCCGACCATGTCGGCGAGCTTATCGACGTTCTCCCGGATCCGTGCAAGCTTATCCTTCTGCTTATCGTTCACCTCGCCGAGCGTGCTGTCGTAGAGAAGCTCCGTATAGCCTTTGATGATGGCCAGGGGGTTTCTCAGCTCGTGGGAGATGAGCGTAAAAAATTCCATCTTCGTCCTGTCCAGATCCTTTAGCTTCTCATAGGAATCTGCGAGCTCTTTGTATAGGCGCGCGGTGTCGATGATGTTCGCTGCCTGGTCGGACAGGGCGATGGCGCTCCTGCGGTCGTTGTCGTCGAAATGAACCTTCCGGTCGGTGGTGTAGAGCCACATGACGCCCAGCACGCGGTCCCGGGATATGAGGGGCAGCACGATGGCTGAGCCCCAGCCGAGCATATCCACGATGCGCTTCGAAATGTTAGGGAACGTACGGGCATCCTCGATGAACAGCGGCCTCCGCTCGTCCATGGCGATCCGCGAGGCCACGAGCTCGTCCAGGCTGAACTTGAGCTTGCCGAACTTCTTTTCCACGGCCTCGGGAGCCTTTACGGATACGATATTGCGCTCGTTCGGGTCCAGGAGGTATATCAAACAGTATTCGAGCCGGGTGATATAGGGCGCATTCTCGACGATGCTTGCCGTCGCCTCATCCAGGTCGATGCTCTGGGTGATCCGGCGCTGGATCTCGTAGACCCGGCGAAGCTCGTCGCTGCGCTTCTGAAGCTCGTCGCGGTAGGTGAACTCGTCGATTGCGTGGGCTCCCTGGATGCCCATCATGGCGAGAAGCTTTTTCGTGTCCGGAGAAAATTCCAGGCGCCTTCCTTTAGAGAAGAGCACGGCCAGCCCGGCCGGCCGGCTGTAGGAGACCAGCGGAACGCAGAGAAAAGCAGTGCCTTCAAAGTCACGGACCCCCAGGTCGCCGGCTTTTACTGCGGCAGCCTCCTTTCTTTCGATGGCCGCGAGGGCGGCGCCGGATAATTCGATGCTCTGCGCCTGTAGGCCCTGGCCGTACGCGGCGGCGACTTTCCATTCATCCTCCAGGCTCCTTAACAGGACAAGGCAGGAATCGGACCCCGCGAGCTCTGCCATATTGGCTGCGAGCCTTCCCAGGGCGGTATCCATGCTGTCGGAGCTATCCATCATCGCGGCGTTACGGAAAAGAAGGGAGCAGGATCTCTCGTGATATGGCCCTGGAAAGTTCTCTTGCATCGGACTCGTTTATAATATTTATTTAAAAATATAAATATGTATTATGCGTGATAAAAAATAAGGGCCGTTTAAGGCCCGTTGTAGATGCCCACTTCGAACCCGCCGTCCGACTGGAATACTCCGGCGGAGCACACGGCCTTCTCGAAGGTGAGCTCGAACATCTTCTTCGCCACGTCCTCCGCGGACGATGCCTCGACCGTCAGCCGCGAGAAGACCGTCTTCTCGTAGGTGGCCACCATGAAGCACTCGTTCTCAAGCAGCGGAAAGTCGCTGACGTTGATGCCGTCCCTCGTGACGATGCCCAGATAAGCAAAACCGTTCGAAAGGGCCGCCGCGATCCGTGGCGTATCGAGCGTATCCCTCTCGTAGTCCATCGCCAGTAAGCTCAAAGCAAGGGCATCGCGTGCCGGATAGCCCGTCGATATTTTCTCGATTATGGGGTCGGTATGGGAGCCGTTGGCGATGACGGCCGCGCCGTTCTCTATCCGGACGCAGTTATACGAGATGTACGGGCTCTTCTCGAGGTCTTTAATATCCTTCGGCATGATCGCCACGGTGTTATCGTTTATACGCACGGCATGCCGGTTAGGGAACGACCGTGAGGATACCCGGTATCCAGCCCACAGCTTTCCGCCCGTTTTTCCCACGCAGACGAACCTTCCGACGTACATCCGATACTCCCTGCTTACTGTTTGGGCTCCTGAGCCTCTTGCGGCTTCGGCTTGACGTCCAGGCCGAAGAACTCCGCGTTGAGGTCCGCAATCCGCTGGATCTTCTCGATCTCCTTATCGCCGCCGGGCATCTTGAACAGGTGCGAGAACCGCTTCTGCCTCTCGAGGTACTCGCGGACAGGCTTGCGGTCTTTTATTTTGTGGACGCTCGTCCGCTGGCCGTTCTCGTACTCGAATAGAGGATACATCGCCGTCTCCACGGCGAGCCTCAGGATCTCAATGGACTCGGCGCTGTCGACGCCCCAGCCGGGCGTGCAGGTCGCGTGCACCTGGATGTACTTGGGCCCTTCGATGGTCAGCGCTTTTCTGACTTTCTTGGTGAAATCCGCCGGATAGCCGATGGAGGTCACGGCTACGTAAGGCACGCCATGCGCCGCCATGATCGCCGGGATGTTCTTCTTCGGCCTCTGATTACCATAGGAGATCTTTCCCGACGGCGTGGTCGTCGTCGAGGCATCGTAGGGCGTGGAACCGCTCCGCTGGATGCCGGTGTTCATGTACGCCTCGTTATCGTAGCAAACGTACAGGATATCGTGGCCCCGCTCCATGACGCCCGACAGGTTGCCGAAGCCGATATCAAAGGTCGCGCCGTCGCCGCCAATGGCGATGATCTTGGTGTCGTTCTTCCTGCCGGTGGCCTTGAGCCCCGACTCGATCCCTGCGGCCACGGGGCCCGCATTCTCGAACAGGGAGTGGATCCAGGGCACCTTCCAGGCACTCTCCGGGTAGGTGGAGGAGACGACCTCCATGCAGCCCGTCGCCTCGGCGATGATCACGTTCGGGCCGGTGGCGCGCAGCAGCGTCTTCATCGTCAGCGCGCACCCGCAGCCCGCACAGGCCCTGTGGCCCGATGCGAATAGGTCCTCTAGCGCCGCCATTTATATCCCCTCCGGGAGTATGTCGGCGTCAAGCTTGTACCATTCCATCTCGGATACCTTTTCCCCCTTGAGCTTCGCGAACCCTTTGTTCGCCATCGCCTTGAAATCCTCGATCGTGATGTCCCTGCCCCCCAGGCCGGCGATAAAGCCCAGCATTTCGGCGCTCGACTTCGCGTAGAGGCCGGCCTTCAGGTCGGTGAACAGGGCACCCTCCATGCCCATGGAGATGTTCCTGTCGACGACGCAGATAACCTTGGCGCCCTTTAGCGCATCACGCAGCGCCTCGACCGGGAACGGCCGGTACGCACGCACCTTCACCGCGCCGACCTTGATGCCTTCGGCGCGCATCTCGTCCACCGCGTCCTTTATGGAGCCGATGATGGACCCCATGGCGACCAGCGCTACTTCGGCGCCCTCCATCTTATAGGCCTCGATCAGGCCGCCCTGGTACCTCCCGAACTTTTTACCGAAGTCCCGGGCGACTTCCTCGATGACTTCCTTAGACTTTATCTGGGCATTGTGCACCATGTAGCGGGCCTCGGTGTAGACTTCCGGCGGCGCTACCAGGCCCATGGTCACCGGGTTCTTCGGGTCGAGGGCGTACAGCGGCTTATAGGGCGGAAGGAACTCGTCCACCATCTTCTGGTCCAATAGCTCTACGGGCTCGTACGTATGGGTGATGAGGAAACCGTCCAGGTTGACCATGACGGGCAGGAGCACCCGG
>NZ_DATJPM010000075.1 GCF_035506375.1 Methanocella sp. | reverse complement strand
ATCCAGGACTGGTTGACAAAAATAATGGTTCCCGATTCATTCAGGACAGCCACGTTCATCGGCAGCGAATCCAGCGTGGAGCGGTTAAACTCCTCGCTTTCCCGTAACTCCTCCTCGGCCCGCTTCCGCCCGGTGATGTCCTCGACCATGGCGATGTGGCACCTGTTCTTCGAGTATTCATACCATAGCGGTACGACGGTCAGATTGACCCAGACGAAAGAGCCATTCGCGTGAATGTAGCGCTTTTCCATCTGGTAGCCCGTGATTTCTCCGTGGAGCAGCCGGGCCATGTTATTGAGGTCCTCCTCTATGTCATCCTGGTGCGTTATGCTCTGCCAATTCCTGGCGAGCATGTCATCCATGGTGCGCCCGACGATGTCACAGTACTTCTGGTTTATCTGGAGGAAATGGCCGGTAGCCGAGTCGATCACGGCGATGCCCAGAGGAGCCTGCTCGTAGACCCCCCGGAACCGGCGCTCGCTCTCCCGGAGCGCATCTTCCGCCCGCTTGCGTTCCGTAATGTCGATGAGGGTCAGGATGACGGCGGACCTTCCGCCAAATTTGGTCCGGGCCGCCGAAAGGAGGGCCCATTTTTCCTCTCCGTTTTTGGCGAGGAGCTTGATCTCGTAATTCCTTGGGGGCACCTCGCCCCGGAGCCGGGCCAATCCACGCTCCTTTACGATCCCCCTGTCATCCGGGTGGACGATGTGCCAGAAGGGCATGGCCAATAACTCATTCCTCGCATACCCCGTGATGGTCTCCGCCGCGCCATTGGCGTAGACAAAATTTTGGCCCTGGTGCATCATGACGGCGGCGGAGGAGGTGTCGGCCAGGACCCGGAACATCTCATCGCTCTCCCGGAGCGCCTCATTGTTCCGACTGTCCACCACCATCTCTAGTGAAATTGCGCCCTCTTTTGGATATAAATCGTTTTCAAGAAAAGCAATTCGGTCTCTTAATTCGGCGATGAGCCGGTCCTTATCTTTGTCCTCGACATCTCCGCTCCGCCCACTGCCAGCCTTTTTTCCGGGCCGAGGTTTCTGTGCCATGCCCACTGCCCCTAGGGATCAATCGCTTAAACGTTCATTATATATTAGTAATATGCGAAAAACCTTCACTCCATAGTATAAATATTTTGCAATAAAATAATGGCTAAAATATCAAGCTTGGACCAAATTATTTAGCAATTTTGCCTTAACCCTGCCCTAAAGCTTGACCTTCTTGCCCTCCCGGAGGTTCTTCTGGATATACCACAGCGTTGACTTGTTAATGCCCAATTCCTTCCGCTGGTCAGGCGTCATGTTCAGGATAAGTCCCGGGTTTCATTATCATCGTTCCGCTTGATAAGGACACCGGGCATGTTAAAATGCAGTTCTATCGACCGGTCACTGATGTAGTTGGCGAGCATTTTTACATTGTCACCGAGCGCATACTGGAAGGCGTAATGCTTTTTCGGTTCAGTGTAGTCTGCGGTTGTTGCTGAAATAAAGTTGGTGACGTTAGCTCGTAATTTAACTTAGATACAGCAGGCTACACAAAACTTAAAAACATATAAACTTATAGAAATAACGTTCATTGTATAATACGCCTACTTTATGAAAAAGGCATACTGTAAAGCCTATTAATAAATGAGATACGTAAAATATTCTATAATAACATTAGTACTTTTTAGTTAAAATAAGGCTTAATTTGGTATATTCTACCAGACAACCAAATTTAGTATATAAAGTCGTAAACGTATTCTCCAAAGTGTGTAAGTATGCGACCCCATAAGTTAAAGTAGTTTAAAACATCGCCGTATTATCATTTGTAAAATGTTCAAATTATTATAGACCCGCGACGTTATAGAGGTATATAGTTAGCCTTCGACTTTTTGGACACTCTGAAAGTTCAAATCTAAGTCGGCCCATTTTAATTTCGGGGTATATAGTCAGTTGTTCATTTTTGGACTTTTTCTTATAAAAATAGCTGGATAATTAATCACTTTTCAACCGCCGGCAGTATGACGACGAACCGGGCGCCCTTCGTATGGTCGCCCTGTACCCGGTCCTCGACCCAGACTTTGCCATGGTAGCTTTCCACGAGTGATTTCACCAGGTATAATCCAAGACCCATGCCCTTCGCAGTGCCCTTATGGAGCCGGTTGAATATCATCTCCTTAGAGTCGTCTGGTATGCCGGGGCCATTATCCTCGACAGCCACCTTGTAATATGGTCTACCCCTATCCCTCATAACGTCTAGGCTCACGGTAATGTCGGTTCCATCATCGGTGTGTTTCACCGCGTTGTCGACGAGGTTCGCGAATACGTCGTGTAACAGCCCATTGGCACTCACGAAGCACTTTTCATGGTCGCCCAAGTTCACCCGTATCGTCTTGCCGGGCTCAGCCCTGTACTCACTTTGCACGTCAGCGAGAATATTACAGACGTCTATCATCTCGGGTGTGAATCCGCCCTCCCGGAGTTTCTGTAACTTCCGCACGTTCTGGATGAGCTGGGCGCTCCGCTGTAATACCTCGACCGGCTTGTCCAGGAACTCGTCCCGGCCCTCGGAGGCTGGCATCTCCCGGGCCAGTTCAAGATAGCCCAGAGCTATTTGGTGTAAATTGTTGATGTCATGGCCCATCAAATCGAGGTACAGCTCGGCCTGGGTTTTGGCATTTTTCAATGCCTCATCGGCCTGGAACTTTGCCAGTGCCACGGCGAGGTAGTCTGCGAGCCTTTCCCACATCTGGATTTGATCCAGGGTGAAGTAGCCCTTCCTCCGGTCATTCAACTGTAGGACGCCCAGCCGCTCCTCCCCTACCCGCAACGAGATCAGAGCGAACGATTCATACCCTTCCGTATTACAGACGTTACGGGTCTTCGCCAGCCGGTGCTTTTCCGTGGTAGTGGCCAGGAGTTCGGTCGTACTGTTCGTCCAGAAGCTACCCTTGGCCGTAAAGAAGGGCATGGCCGGGTCGAACCGGCCGGTGATTACGTTGCCGCACATGCAGTCCAGCATGGGAAAGCCGTCCTTATCCCGGAGAACATGGCCCTGTGCGTCACGAGTACAAAGCAAGTTCTCCTTCCGGATGAACTCTGGCCGGAACCCGCGGGCTTCATAATAGGGATAGTCGTCCTCCTCCCGGAGTCGGATGCCTACGGCCTCGCAACCCGATGTCTTCTGGAAAAACGAGGCCGTTTTCCAGATTAGTTCCTGGGTGCTCCGAGCCTGATTCACGAGGCTCAGGAACTCGACGGTTATCTCCCGCTCTTTTTCGGTTCGCTTGCGCTCGGTGATGTCCTCGTAGGTACCCAGGATTCCAACGACCTTGCCCCATGCATCATGCAGGGGAACTTTATTGGTCTCTACCCACGATATCTTCCCATCCGCCTCCCGCTGCTGCTCCACGATGTGGTACTCCGCCTCGTCGTTCTCCATGATCCTGAAATCGTAATCACGGAACGAGTCCGCTTCTTCCGGGAGCCATGGCAGGTCATAGTCGGTCTTGCCCACGATCTCCTCAGTAGACGACAGGCCGACCGCCTTCGCGAACACCTCGTTACAGCCCAGATAAGTTGAACTGCGGTCCTTCCAGAAGATGCCCAGGGGAACGTTACCCATTACCGACTTGAGCATACTCTGCGACGACCGCAGCGCCTCCTCGGTCCGCTTCCGTTCCGTAATATCCCGGTCGAACGTGATCAGGTATTCGTTGTCGCCATATATCGTGTAGGTGGACGTGACCTCCACCGGGAACGTCCGGCCGTCTTTGGCGACGTGCCTTGATTCGAAATGCGTGTAATCGCCCTTCTGCTTCTCCGGCCACAGCTCCCGGAACTTCTCCGGCGGGTAGTCGGGGTCGATGTCCGAGATGTGCATGGATAATAGTTCCTCCCGAGAGTACCCGAGGCCCCGGCAGGTTTCCTGGTTCACGTAGGCGATGCGCCCGTCCCGGGTGAGCCAGATCGACGAGTCCCGGAAGTTATCCACAACGAACTGGGTCAGCTTCAACGCCTCTTCCGCCCGCTTCCGCTCGGTGATGTCGATGCAATAGATGCGCCTCACCTTTCTTTCCGGCATGTCGATGATGGACTCTAGGTAAAAACGCCCATTAACCTCAACATCCCTTACTAAAAGGGATCCGGCCCCCGGACCAGCGCCCCGCCCGAACGTAATATCCCTGAGCAGCGCATGGTGGTCACCCGACGCCCTTAAATCGGGGTATATGCGGTCAGCAGAAGGATTGCTGTACGTAACATTCCCCGCATAATCGACCTCGATGACCGGATTAGGGTTCAGTTCCGGGAAAGATGCGACGTGGGCTACTTTCTCTTCCGCCAGCTTGCGCTCGGTGATGTCTTCGGCGATCCCCGTGATCCGGTACATTTCGCCCCCGTCGTTCCGGACGGGATAGGTGCGGGCGAGTATCCACCGGACGGTCCCATCCGGCCTCAGGACCCGGAATTCCACGGTATCGATCCCAGAAAAATCGCCCGCTATATATCTGTTGACCACCGCTAGCGGCAGTTCCCGGTCATCGGGATGCACCCCTTCCAGCCAGGCCATCGGATTGCCGTATACCTCTTCCAGCGGGCGCCCCCAGATATGTTCGTAGGCCGGGCTCACGTAGATCGTGTGCTTCCAATCCCTCGTGAAGCTGAAGAACACCTCCCCGATGTTCTCGGCCATCTCCCGGAACTTCTCCTCGCTCTCCCGCAAAGCTTCGGCATTACCCTTGTTGGCTCCGGCATCCTTCAAAACCGCATTTTGGGCCCTAAGCTCCTGCAACTCGGCTAAAAGTTCACTACGGGGCTTCTGGGCGTCGGAGGGGTTAGTGGAGGCGGGCGTTGGACTCATGGTCACCTTTTAATTAAATACATTAAATCGAGCATCTATTTATATTTTCAGGGCCTTGGAACCACTCATAAAACAAGTATATCAAACGATTTTTGTCCTAACCTTTTCGTATAGCTTGACCTTCTTGCCCTCCCGCATGTTCTTCTGGATATACCACAAAGTCGACTTATTAATGCCCAGCTCTTTCCGCTGGTCGGGTGTCATGTTCAGGATAAAGTCCCGGGTCTCGTTGTCGTCGTTCCACTTGATTGGCACGCCGGGCACGTTGAAACGTAGTTCTTTCGACCTGTCGCTGATGTAGTTGGCGAGCATTTGTACGTTGTCACCGAGAACATACTGGTAGGTGAACTGCTTTTTCTTGTACGGCACCGCCGTGTTAAAATTATTTCTAATGTAGTTCAACAGCAGTTTAGCCGTGTCCTCGCGTAGTCTCTGGTGGTAGTTCTCGGTGGTGACGAACGCCGATTTCTTCAACTTGTGGTCTGCGAGCAGTTGAATGATAGATAGGTCGACTAGCCATCTGCCCAGTTCTTGTACATCGTAGACTAGTGGCTGCTTAGATCCGGCCAGTTCATGCAGATACCCGACATAGGGGTCCAGGCCGACACTGTTTATCGCTCGTCTGGCCTCGGCTTCCGCGATGGCGTACCCGTAGTTCAAGAGGGCGTTAATAGGGTCACTGGCGTTCATGTTCCACGAATATGATTTGGTGCCCCGGCCGGTGAAGTTAAAGTCGGGCCTCAATTTGTTAATGACCCGGGTAATGGTACTGAAGTACCGGTTTGCGATGCGACTCTCGTATAACAATAACTTGTTTAGGTCGCAGTCGGCTGATTTGTACTTGTGGAAGCGGTCCCGCTCGAACTCGAATACCTTGATGGTCTCGTCCCGGTCTACTTCGTCGTAATAGTCGGACAACCCGACGAGTAGATCCTGGCCCTTGTTCACCTTCTCCTCGACCAAAGCCCGGGCGATATCATAACGAGCCTTCTTATCCAGGTACTTATCATACTGCTTCACACGCAGTTTACCGTTGTTGGGCTCCTTGGGCATCATGGCAGAGAGCAGGTTACCATTCCAGTTCAGCACTATAACGGGTATGTCGTGTTTCGCCAGCCACCGCATCGCCTCGAAGCTGATCAGGCCCGTTTATCCTTATCATGGCTTATCCCCTGGGAACAGCCCATAATCGAGTGCTTCATGCCGTTTACGGATTCCAGCAGGACACGGACCAGGTAAGTGTATGCCATGAAGGGCTGATGTAGTCCATATTATTTAAGTTATATCGGGCCGCATATAATGATGAATGAATATTAAAGGCGATTTTCATGGCGAAAAAGTTGACAGTATTAGCGATCGGGGCCCACGCGGACCCGTTCGACATGCCTTACCAATGCGGCGGCACGCTGGCAAAGCTCGCGAAGACGGGGAACAAGGTAATCTGCGTATCCTCGTGCGACGAGAACCGGGAGGAAGCGACGAAGGTCGCCAAAGTGCTCGGCTGCGAGACGAGGTTCCTGGACCTAAAAGAGGGTAACATCGAGAACGATATGCCCACGGTCCACAAGATCGTGGAATTAATTCGTGACGTGAAGCCGGACATTGTCATTACGCACCAGCCGACGGACTATAACCCGGACCACCGGAAGCTCTCCCAGGCCGTGCTCGGCGCCTGTCTATTGTCGAGGGTGGGCGAGGTGAAGACCAAGCACAAGCCCTACATGGTGCCCTGCCTGTACTATTCCGAGACGTCGAGCGGCGTCAACTCGCACGGCGATGTCTACGTCGACATCGAGGACACGCTGGCCATGAAGCTAAAAGCCATCCGGGAGCATAAGAGCCTGTCCATGAAGCAGGGCGTGGAACACCTGGGCAGCATGGAACACCTGGCCGAGCGCGAGGAGGCGACGGCGAAATTCCGGGGCATGCAGGTGGAGATCGAGGCCGCCGAGGTCTTCGAGCGGGCCGTCAACTACCGGGTCATGCGGGCGTTCAGCGCGCTGCCGTTCCCCGACGTACCAGTGCACAACGAATAGATCCACTTTTCCATTTTTTTCATCGTTAAAACCGTAAGTTATATGATTGTTCGTATCATATAGAATAATTATTCAATTATAGGTTTTACTGGAAGCGATTAGTGATCGGAGGGTAGTCACGGATGTGGATGAAGTTATCCGAATACTGAACGAAGATTCGCTGGCGAGCCGGAAGATTTCATGGATAATCCGATCGACTATGGTTCCCCACTGTGGATAAGATCAAGTAAAATATAGGAGTAAATGTTATGTCAGAAGATAGCAGGTGCCCGGTAACGGGCATGACAAGCAAACAAGCGATCGGCCGGGGCCGGTCCAACCGGGACTGGTGGCCGAACCAGCTGGATCTCGATATCCTGCACCAGCATTCCCCCATGTCTAATCCGATGGGCGAGGATTTCAATTACGCGAAAGAGTTTAAAAGCCTCGATCTGGCGGCCGTGAAGAAGGACCTCCGGGAGCTGATGACACAGTCGCAGGACTGGTGGCCGGCGGACTTCGGCCACTATGGGCCTTTGTTTATCCGCATGGCATGGCACAGCGCCGGCACCTACCGCATGGGCGACGGCCGCGGTGGCGCGGGCCATGGCACCCAGCGCTTTGCGCCCCTCAACAGCTGGCCCGACAATGCGAACCTCGACAAGGCCCGCCGGCTGCTCTGGCCGATCAAGCAGAAGTACGGCCGGAAGATCTCGTGGGCTGACCTCATGATACTTGCGGGCAATGTCGCCCTGGAATCGATGGGCTTCAAGACATTCGGCTTCGGCGGCGGGCGCGAGGACGTCTGGGAGCCGGATAAGGACGTCTACTGGGGCTCCGAGGGGGAATGGCTTGGCGACAAGCGCTACTCCGGCGACCGGGAACTCGAAAATCCCCTGGCTGCCGTGCAGATGGGCTTGATCTACGTGAACCCGGAAGGCCCGAACGGCAACCCTGACCCGCTTCTCGCGGCGAAGGATATCCGGGAGGTCTTCGCGCGCATGGCGATGAACGATGAAGAGACGGTGGCCCTCATCGCGGGCGGCCACGCCTTCGGTAAGACGCACGGCGCCGCTCATCCATCGCACGTGGGCCCCGAGCCGGAAGCCGCTCCCCTCGAGGAACAGGGCCTGGGCTGGAAGAACAAGTTCGGCACGGGCAAAGGCAATGACACGATCACCGGCGGCCCGGAGGTCATCTGGACCCAGACGCCCACCCAGTGGAGTAACAACTTCTTCCATAACCTGTTCGACTACGAATGGGAGCTTACCACGAGCCCGGCCGGCGCGAAACAGTGGAAGCCCAAGGGCGAAGGGGGCGCAGGCACCGTGCCTGACCCCCACGACCCGTCTAAGCGTCGTGCGCCGGGCATGCTGACCACAGACCTCGCCTTGAGGTTCGACCCTGCCTATGAAAAGATCTCGCGGCGCTTCCTGGAACACCCGGAGCAGCTCGCGGAGGCGTTCGCAAGGGCGTGGTTCAAACTGACGCACCGGGATATGGGCCCGCGGGCACGCTATCTCGGCCCGGAGGTTCCGGCGGAAGAGCTCATCTGGCAGGACCCCATCCCCGCCGTCAACCATAAGCTGATCGGCGCAAAGGACATCAATACCCTCAAAGCCAAGATCCTGGCTTCAGGCCTGTCCGTGGCGGAACTGGTCTCGACCGCCTGGGCGTCGGCATCCACATTCCGCGGTGGCGACAAGCGCGGTGGAGCGAACGGCGCCCGCATTCGCCTGGCACCGCAGAAGGACTGGGAAGTCAACCAGCCTGTCCGGCTGGCGAAGGTACTCAAGGTCCTGGAGGGCATCCAGGACGAGTTCAATCGGACGGCGACGGGCGGCAGGAAGGTATCGCTGGCCGACGTGATCGTCCTGGCCGGCTGCTCCGGCGTCGAGCAGGCGGCGAAGAATGCCGGCCACAAGGTGAAGGTCCCCTTCACGCCGGGCCGCATGGATGCCTCGCAGGAACAGACCGATGCGGCCTCCTTTGCCGTGCTCGAGCCGAAGGCGGATGGCTTCCGCAACTACCAGAAGACCAAATACGCCGTGTCCGCCGAAGAGCTTCTGGTCGACAGAGCGCAGTTGCTGACCCTGACCGCGCCCGAGATGACGGTGCTCGTGGGCGGCATGCGCGTGCTGAATACGAACTTTGGACAAACCCGGCATGGCGTCTTTACCCGCCGCCCGGAGGCGCTCACCAACGACTTCTTCGTGAACCTGCTCGACATGTGCACGGAGTGGAAGCCGGTCTCGGAAGCGGCGGACCTGTTCGAAGGGCGCGATCGCAAGACGGGCGAAGTCAAGTGGACGGGCACGCGGGTCGACCTCGTCTTCGGCTCTAATTCCCAGCTCCGGGCTCTGGCCGAGGTCTACGGAAGCGCGGACGCCGAGGACAAGTTCGTCCGGGACTTCGTGGTCGCCTGGGCCAAGGTCATGGACCTCGATCGCTTCGACCTTGCATGACCGTAAAAGGAGCGTAAGGATTTTTGGAAAGCGCGTAGCCATAGGAAATGCTCCTGCTGCCCGCTTTCTTTTACCTTTTTCATATCAACTCTACGAATCATCGCTGTTAACAACCGCAAGCTATATTATCGTTCGTATAGTATAGAACAATTATACAGTTATCAGTACAATCGTAAGATGACGATAACCAGGAGAATGACCATGGATAAGGATGAAGTTGTAAGGATCTTGAACGAGGACTTCGTGGACGAGTTGGAGGCCACGATGGTCTACATACGGAACACGTTCTTGATGAACAAGTGCGACCCAAGCCAGGTCACCGAGGCCATCGGCGTAGACGAGATGCGGCACATGTGGTGGCTCGCCGACCTCATCACCAAGCGGGGCGGCAAGCCCACGATGGAGCATAAGGTCCTAGAGTTCGGCGGCGACGACCTGAAGGGCATGCTGGAAAAACAGATCGCCATGGAGACGGCGGACATTGAAAAGTACAAGCACCAGATCGAGACCATCGGCGACCCGGAGGTCGTGGGCGTCCTGAAGCACATCCTGGACGAGGAGAAGCGCCACCGCAAGGAGTTCCGGGAACGGCTTAAGAAATATGGATAGATATTTTTTAATATTCATTTCAAGCATTTCCATTCAGCCATAAACTGGTTATTCTACGACTCGATTTTTAATTTCAATCGTTTAATGATAATAATATTTTGTAGAGAAATAAAATCTCCACAGTTTAATATCAATATTTTGTAATAAAAAAAAGGAGCATCAATCGCGTATAAAGTTTGTGTATATTTTTTCTTCCCGCACCGGGAGTGGTACTCCTGTTTTGAGGCCAGCATCTTTGCACTTCAAGAAAAACGCCATGTTCCTTGCAAGAACACGCATGGTCTGTAAGCCTTCTAGGTCCTTTTCTA
Organism: Methanocella sp.; assembly: GCF_035506375.1. Classification (NCBI taxonomy): domain Archaea; kingdom Methanobacteriati; phylum Methanobacteriota; class Methanomicrobia; order Methanocellales; family Methanocellaceae; genus Methanocella; species Methanocella sp. The sequence continues at coordinate 43,690 of NZ_DATJPM010000075.1, read as the reverse complement.
AATCTTCCGGTTTTGCTCCATGAACCATATTCCAGTAACGTGAAGAAATGACAGGCATCTCTGAAATGGTGAAATATTTATTGAGCTGGTCAAAAGTGGCCGTCGTCCCCGCTCTCCTTGCGCAAACAACAGCGGCCGCCGGTTTTAAGTAAAAAGATTGATTGCTGGACTGCGAGTTGACCTGGAATACGCGATCCATGAAGGATGTCATCGCACCGGTTACTGAGGCATAATGCACGGGCGACCCAAAAATATAGCCATCAGTATCTTTGGCAATGTCAAGAAAATCGTTGACCCGGTCATTAAACGCACAGCGACCGGTTTTAGCGCATTTCTTGCAGGCGATACAGCCGGCAAGCGGCTTTATGCCAATCCAGAAAATTTCTGTGTCGATACCTTCTTCATTCAAGGTTTTAGCTACTTCAGTAAGAGCAGTATGAGTGCTACCATTCTTGTGAGGACTACCATTTACCAACAATACCTTCATTTTCACATCTCCTGATATTTTATTAATAATCCTTTTTCACTCAACCGTTTGTACTATTGTTCAATTCTCTTTACGATTTCTGGGCATTTCTCCTTGACCCATGTGCCGAGTTCTTTCATGATTGGTAAGAGGGCTCGACCTGCTTCGGTTAGCTGGTATTCTACACGTATGGGGACTTCTGTATATACGGTGCGGGTGACGAGGCCGTCGTCTTCCAGTTCTTTTAGTTGTTTGGAGAGCATGCGTTGGCTAACTGTTTTCAGCATATTTCGAAGTTCTTTGAATCTGGGATTCCCGTCCGATATATGCCAGATGATCTGGGCCTTCCATCTCCCGCCCATGATGGCGAAGGCGGCGTCAACCTCGCAGTGGTATGTACAAGTTTTTCTATTATTGATCATGATACCTGGTAACATTTTGATAACTGGTTATTATAAGTTACTTGCGACTGAATATGTGCTGCTGGTTCTAGCTAGCAGAGGTATCAAATGAGAGCAATCGCATTCAACGGAGCCCGAACAGGGAAGGTGCGTCCATGTCTCAGCAAGCCTTAGAAAAAGCTACTGGTAAGACTGTTCTTGACCGTTCTCTTGTTCTTATCATGGCAGCGACGACTGGAATAGCCGTGGCCAATCTCTATTATATCCAGCCATTACTCAGCGATATAGCGCTATCGCTTCATGCGACCCAGGTCGACGTGGGGTTTGCCGCCACGTTAACGCAGTTGGGTTATGCGCTTGGCATGTTGCTTATACTGCCTTTGGCTGATATCCGGGAAAAAAAAAGCTCGTACTCTTAATGCTGTGCCTTTCGGCATGTTCGCTGCTCTTTATGTCCTTTTCATGGAGCAGTTCAATTCTGCTGATCGCATCTTTTGCCGTCGGTTTTACATCTGTCGTTCCCCAGCTCATTGTCCCACTGGCGGCGCAGATGGCCGACCCCGCTGAGCGGGGGAAGATCATAGGGACGGTGATGAGCGGTCTGCTTATCGGGATACTGCTTTCGCGGACGTTTAGCGGCTTCGTGGGCGGGTACTTTGGGTGGCAGGTCGTGTACTGGATTGCCTCCGGCCTCATGGTCGCCCTGGCGCTCTTGTTAAGCAGGAGGCTGCCTATTTCTCCGCCAAACTCCAACATAAGTTATCTTGGATTGTTCAAGTCTATGGCATCCTTGATAAAGGATAAGCCGGTGGTCCGGGAGGCGTCCCTAAATGGTGCGATGATGTTCGCCGCCTTTAGCGCATTCTGGACGACATTAGTCTTCCTACTGGAAAGCTCACACTATAACATGGGCACAATGAGCGCGGAAGTCGCCGGCCTGTTCGGACTAGTAGGTGTCGTGGGCGCTGCTGCCGCTCCAATTGCCGGCCGCATCGCAGACCAACGGAGTCCAAGGTTCACTATTTGGATCGGCATGGCCGTCGTCATCTTGTCCTTCTTGTGTTTCCTGGTCTTCGGGTTCAGCATATGGGGACTAATAGTCGGCGTCATCCTGCTCGACCTGGGCGTCCAGAGTTGCCAGATCTCGAACCAAGCCCGGATACACGCTCTTGGTGATGAGTCCCGCAACCGATTGAATACCATCTATATGGTCGCCTACTTCATCGGCGGCGCGCTAGGCTCATTTCTGGCATCCTACGGGTATTCTGCCTTCGGCTGGTATGGCGTATGCGCCGTAGGCCTCATAACCCAAGCCATCGCGCTAGCAGCCCACATAAAAGGGATGAGACACGCTCCTAAACAAGCCATTAATCTATGAGAATAAAATTCTAGTTGGATAAAAGCATGTTTCAAGTCTGCGATATCCGAGCCATGCAAGCAAGCGTCAACAACTTTGTTTCAGTGAGTACCGCAGACTACACAGTACCATTTTCGGTAATTTATAAAAAAGATTTTACTTTTATTTCAAAGGCCTTATTAAAACTAACATCGATCCTTCCATAATTTAGCGATTCTCGTAAAAGTAAAAAAGTCTGAAAGTTCGGACTAAAAATAACATGCTGGGATCCGGATTCGAACCGGAGAACCTCTACAGGAACAGATCTTGAGTCTGTCGCCGTTGACCTGACTTGGCTATCCCAGCATTCCTGAATAATTTCGCCTTAAGGCGTTCCCCAATTTGAGTTTCCGTATATTTAAATCTATGGTCTCGCTTCCGGCCCTGGAGCTATATGTATCAGGCAAGCGGTCCGGCGTTCATTTAATTAAAAAGGTTTTTTATCAAAGCGGTTGAATTTTTATTATATGGCATATATAAAACTACTCGGCGTTCCCATGAAATGCCCGAAGTGCGGCGTCACGCGGGTCGCCATCGGCATGGGCCAGAACTCGTCCCTGCGAAGCCATCTGGACGGCGAGTTGCCCAGGGTCATATACGACGACCGCTGTCCCGACTGCGGCGATCATATGAGCGTCGACGAAAAATTCAGGGGCCTCTAAAGGCTTATCGGCGGGCGCTTTAATTTTTTTAAACTTTTAAGGCGTATTCCAAATCCACAATTTTTACGCTTTTATGGTGCATACGGTCACGAACATATTAGATAGCATCGTGATTATCCCCTGATTAGAGGAGGGTAATACAATGAGAACAAAACTTTTAGGAATAACTGTATGCATGGTCGTGACCTTCATGGCTTTTGCCGGCATCGCGTACGCCAGCCTGGTCTCGACCACGTATGGCTTCCCGGTGATAGTGCAGAACGGCTCGACCAGCGCGTTCAACCAGGATACCGCTGCTGCGACCGATTTTGAGAACATCAACATCAACTTCCCGGCGAGCATCGATGGCCTGCACCTGGGCGCCAGCACTCTCGGGGTCGATACGCCCTGTGGAGACGCGGACCTGACGGCGAACGTGCTGCCGTTCGGCCCCGTGAACCTTGCGTTCCCGGACATCTGCCAGACGGTCTGTCAGACCCAGGACGTCACGCACACCGACTTCGCCCAGACCAACGAGTACGCTGAGTTCGCTTACCCGTTCGTCGGCGTCGGCGCTGTGTCTCTGCCTGGCTTCGGCTTCGGCTGGTAGACAAAAGCACCTTACTCTATACTCTCCCCGGTTAGACACAACCCGCTCAATAGATAGATAAAAACGCTTTTTTTATCTCATTATCCGGAGAGCAATGGATATCGTTAATTCAAGGAAATTAAGCCTTTAAGAGTTAGTGAAAAAACAATAAAGATGCCCTAGAAATGTTTATAAAATGACTAATATATTAGTAAATGCCCTTCATACTCTTCTATCTGAGGAGGGTAATATAATGGTAAAAAGACTTATACTGACAGTACTTACTATAGGGGTCGTCGCCTTAATGGTGTTACCAGGCATTGCATCCCTGGTGCCCATGTCCTGGGGATTCCCGACCATGGTGGAGAATAATACGCTCACGAGCTTCCAGGCAGCGTTCCAGAACACTACCGAAGTCCAGGCGGCCGACATATCGTTCCCGACCATCGGTGGAACGACTGCGATGTCGTTCCCGACGATCCTGCAGGATGGCAATACCCAGAGTACGCTGAGCCAGATCGCGTTCCAGAGGCAGACGCAATACGCCCAGTTCGCCTACCCGTGGCTGAGTATCGGCGGCTCGCCCGTGCCGTCGATGGGCTTCATGTAGGCGTGCTACACCTGAATTCGCAATAGTATTCGGGGAAGGCTCCCCGGGGAGCCTTACCCCGCTAAATCTTATTTTTATCCGTGATTATTAAAGAATTTAGATGTTTGTTATTCTATTGTTTATGCTATAATCGTCGTTCACCGATTTGTTTCTCGTCTTTGCGACTCACGTACGGCCCTCGGTTTTTAACACGAAGACCAGTGGTTCCGTGTTTGTTTTATAATCGTTTGTCCTTTGTTTGTTTTCGTTCGCTGATTTGTTCGGTTTTTTCAACACGAAATCACGAATTTTTTTATATCCCACGTAAGGGCACGAACCTCTCTAAGGTGTATGCTTGAGCGTCAAAACACGAAACAACCTCTCTAAGGCTCGAACATCCCTAGTAGAATGAAACACGAGGGAAAGCATAACTATTAAAGTCATGCCGTTCTCGTGTTTCAATCCTTTAGCGCTTTAGCGCCATTGGAGATGTTGTTTCGTGTTTTAAGCGCCAGGCATGGGCCTTAGTGATTTTAGTGCCCCTTACGTGGGATATAAAAATTTTCGTGCTTTCGTGTTGAAAAACCGACGAGCAGTACGAAAGTCGAAAATAGGGCAAAGGACCACTAAACAAACACGGCACTACTGAAGACACTAAACTCTTTTTAGATTTACGAACACAAAAACAGTAAGACACTGTAAACACAATCAAACCACTCGTGGTTAAGGACACTCCAGGATGGCACAAGAACCATAAAAGAAAAAAGGGCAATAGCCCTTAAGCAAATTTAAGCCACAAGCATTGGCGAGAACGGGTAGGCCACCTCTAAATCGTTGATCTGCGCATTCTCGGCGATCCCCTGCTCAAAGTGCGTCCTCGTGATGCCCTGCTCCGCCTGCGGTATGCCCCAGGCGCTGCCGTCAAATCCGGCTCCCTGCACAGCATCCACCGTCACGCCAAGATTATAGCCCAGGTCGCCCTGCGTCACGGCGCCCAGGCCCCCATAGCCATACGGGTATCCGGCCATGGCCGCCAGGTTATAGTCCGCGCCCCACGTGACAGACACGTCCAGGCCCGCCAGGCCGAAGGCGGAGTTGCCGACGCCGATGTTCTTCCCGAAGTCGAAGTTGATCGTGTCGCCGAGGTGCTTGTTGAGCGCGATGCCCGCGCCGAGGAATTGTGCACCGCAAGGGACGGATGCTAAAGACAGGCATATAATAAGGCTGGCTGCGATGAGCAGCGCTCGTATCCTCTCCATATTTCCCCTCCAGAAATAAGGTACTCCCGGCCCTTACTAAAACATTGGGCAGAAAATAAGCAGTTATTTCGCCTTATTATGCGCTTTTTATTACTGGACAAACCATTAAAAAAAGTAAAAGCGGGTCATTCGTATGGCAGGAACAGCTTATCGAACTCGCTCAATATCCTGCCCATTTCCGGGTCGCTCTTAGACTGGATACTCAAGATCAGGTAGTACGAGTTTTGGAGCGTGATGGCATTATTTTCTACGTTCCCGAGGCCCCGGTTTTCCAGGTCGAAGATGAGCTCCCGAACACGCCGGTCGTAGCGTAACAGCAGGTCCTTTGCATCCTCGACGTTATCGGGTAACACGTGATATCCCAGGAATTCGACCGACCTGAGAAGGTGCCCTGCCAGGTCCGCGGCCGGCATCGACAGTTGCCGGCGGTTAAAGTCGGGCGTATCCATGAGGATACGCCGGGCGGCCGCCCGGTAGTACTTTTTAACGATACCGCCCTTGACCTCCTCGCGCACGAGCCTGACCAGACCATGCTTTTCCAGCTCCTTCAGGTAATAATATGCCGACCCGGGATTCATGTTCAGCGCCCGGGCAATATCGGAAATGGAAAGCTCTTTCTCCATTACGAGCTTCAGGACCATGTTATGCTTTTCGCTAAATATCAGCCGTATGTCCTGCGGCTTATCAACAATAAGTACGTCAGGCATCCCGTCGGCCGGCCTCGCTTTAACTGGCATGAGCAGATGTTGGATACGAGCATATAAATCATTTCTCGCCAGACCGTCCAACTGTCGGCCATCGTAAGCGTATAAGAGCAAAAAGTATCTACCCATTAAGGTAGTATGGTGTGCACCAGATGCAATGGTTTAAGGCAGGTGTTCGCGTTGAGCAAATCCAGTAAGCGGCGACAGGCATCGGCGGAGCAACATCACGGCCTCGCTAAGGACGACAGTAATAGGATAACCTGGATCATCGTCGGAGTCGTGGTCGTTTGTATTTTCATAGCTGGTATCTGGTTATTCATGAACAGGACGGTCAACGACCCGATAGTAGGCACCTGGACGGACAATAATAATTACTGGGCTTATGCCTATTACAGCAACGGCTCGATACTGGAGATGGGCTGGTATATGCATAAGACGGGAGATAGTGTTTCGTATGTGCCCGTATTCATAAATGGAACATGGACCGCGCTTGGTAACGGCCACTATTCGGTCATCCCGGACAGCGGTCAAAATGCCACGACATACGAGACCGTGATAAGCGGAAATAATATGACCGTCCTGAATATGTCCAGCAGCGCGACGCATAAGATATCCGACGTGCCGGACGTCAATCTTTTAGACTTTAAATATATTACTTAGAAGGCGGAGCATGCCCCAGGAAAGGTTTGGCCGCCAATATCTATTTATCCGGGCGCTCACATTATAAAGTAAAGTTGATAATACTAAAGTTTATTTAAGTAACGGTGGGCCAATGGATAAAAAGCTCTACAGGTGGGCGATCACCCTCGCCGTTTTATTCGTGCTGCTATTATGCGTCGTCGTGGTAGCGACGGCGGTCGGCCCAGCCAACATCAGCATCGATAAGGTCGCCATGATCATTATTTCGGACACAGTCTCGAAGATACCGTATCTCTCCGATCATATGCATATTACAAAGACCTGGACGGACGGCGAAGCCGGCATCATCATGCTCGTCAGGCTGCCCCGGGTCATCCTGGGCCTGCTCGTCGGGGCGACGCTCTCCGTCGCCGGCGTCGCGGCGCAGGCCACCTTCAAGAATCCGATGGCCGACCCATATATCCTCGGCGTCTCCTCGGGTGCGGCATTTGGCGCCGCGGTCGTCATCGACTTTGGGCTGTCCGCGGTGTCCGTGGCCATACCGATGCTCGTCATAACGCTAAATTTTGGCGCATTACAGCTTGGCGCCTTCATAGGGGGCCTCGCCGCCGCTTTCCTCGTCTTAAACATCGGGAGGACGGGCGATAAGTTCCCCATCGAGACGCTGCTCCTGGCGGGCATCGCCATATCGGCATTCTTCTCCGCTATGACCTCGTTCTTAATGTATATTGGCGGCCACACGCTCAGCCAGGTCGTTTACTGGGTGATGGGCGCTCTGTGGAATAGTAGCTGGAACGACATCTGGCTCATGCTGCCCATGGCGCTCATCGGCAGCATTATCATATTCGCGTTCTCCCGCGACCTGAACACCTTGCTATTAGGCGATGAGGCGGCCTCGCACCTGGGGACGAACGTGCATTTGCTCAAGGCGGGCATGATGGCCCTCATGTCGCTGATCACGGCGGCCGCCGTCTCGGTGAGCGGCATCATAGGCTTTGTCGGGCTGGTCACGCCGCATATCATGCGCCTCATCGTCGGCCCGGACCACCGTATACTGATACCGTCCTCCGTCCTGGCCGGGGCGATGTTCCTCACCCTTGCGGACACGTTCTCGCGGATCATCATCCAGCCGACCGAAGTGCCGGTCGGCATTATCACCGCCCTCATCGGGGCGCCATTCTTCATATACCTCCTATCGAGAAAGAAAAAGAGCGTGGCATAGCATGCTGGATATCACAAGCCTCTCTTTCAACTATGGCACCGTAAAAGTGCTCGACGATATCACGTTTAGCGCCGATAAGGGCGAATGTATAGGCATCATCGGCCCCAACGGCTCGGGCAAGTCCACGCTGCTTAAGACGCTCAGTAAGATCCTAAAGCCGACCTCCGGCAGGGTCGTCATCTGCGGGAAGGAGCTGGAGCGCTATACGCCGAAAGAGCTGGCCAGGCACATGGCCGTCGTGCCCCAGGACACGAACATGGACTTCGACTTTACCTGCCTGGAGGTGGTCCTCATGGGCCGGAACCCGCACATGGGTCGGTTCGAGCTCGAGGGCAGGAAAGACATGGATATCGCCCTGGAGTCCATGATGCTCACCAACACCTGGCACCTCCGGGAAAGGCCTTTCTCCGAATTAAGCGGAGGCGAACGGCAGCGCGTCATTATCGCCAGGGCGCTGGCCCAGGAGCCGTCTATATTGCTTCTGGACGAGCCCGTCTCGCACCTGGACATCAACCACCAGATAGAGATCCTGGACCTGGTAAAGCGCCTGAAGGACGAGCGCGGCCTCGTCGTCATCGTCATCCTGCACGACCTCAACCTGGCGGCCCGCTACTGCGACCGCCTCATTCTGCTGTCGGAAAACCGGATACTGGCGACGGGCAGCCCGGAAGATGTGCTGATACAGGAGAATATCCGCAGGGCGTTCGGCGCGAACGTCATGGTAAAAAAGCACCCTGTAACCGGCTACCTGTACGTGACATTGCTGGACGTGCCGGGAGCCGCCGGCCCCTCCAACGGCCGCACCGTGCACCTCGTCTGCGGCGCAGGCACGGGGACTCAGCTCATGTACCTGCTCCGGTCGCATGGATATAACGTGACCACGGGCGCCCTGAACGTGCTCGATTCCGACTACGATACCGCCCTGCAGCTCGGCATCCCCGCCGTGAGCGAGGCGCCGTTCTCGCCCATAACGCCCGAGGCATATGCGCAGGTCGTCGGCCTGATGAAAAAAGCTGACGTTATCGTGATCTCGGATGTGCCGTTCGGCTGGGGCAACCTGAAGAACCTCGAAGCCGCCCTCGCTTCCGGCAGGCCTGTGATCATGGTCGAGAAGAACGATATTAATGACTTTACGAACGGAAGCGCGACCGCTATGGTCCAAAAGATCAGGGATAACGGGGGACTGACTGTGAAAAATGGAGAAGAATTAATCGAAAATCTTGAGAAAAAATTGCTGTGTTGAATATGCCCTTTTAAGTCTCGGAGTGTACGGAGGCACTATTTTTCACCACAAAGGCACGAAGAGCACGGAGGCTCACAAAGTCTTTTTTATAATTAAGAGACAAAGGACACAGAGCCGCTTTTTGAACTTATAAGATACAAAGGATATGAAGGCACAGGGGCAAAAAGTGCTCTTGTTCATTCCACGATGCCCTTGTATCCTTCGTACCCTGACAGCCAATGAACCGGCTTTGTGTACTTTGTAACTTAATTTAAAAGGAAAACTTTGTGAGTCTCCGTGCCATCGTGCCTTTGTGGTGAAAATAGTGCCCTCCGTGCCCTTAAAAAGCTTAAAATACGGGAGTAATTCAACACAACAAAATTATCATAACTTTTCACATATTGTACTATTCGAATGGCATTATAATCTAAAAGATATAAAACCATCATTTACCATAAGATGACTGGCGTAAGCATCAAAAAGCGCCGCCCTGAAACCGATATCCTAATATAATCTCAAATCCAATAGTCTTTAACTTTTCACTAAGGGAGGAGTATAATGAAGTACAACAACGTAGAGATCGATGATACTTATGCAGAGGCGTTCCCGGTCACCGTGTCCAGGGTGTTGATCACGGCGGCGACCGAGTACTATGCGAAAGTCGCGGCGACCGAGGCTACCGGGTTCGGTACCTCCGTCATCGGGTGCCCGGCGGAAGCTGGGATAGACTGCTTCGTGCCGGCGGATAAGACCCCGGACGGCAGGCCAGGATACGCGATCATGATCGTCCAGATGGGCAAGGATAAGCTCAAGGAGCAGCTCATCGAGCGCATCGGCGAGTGCGTGTTGACCGCCCCGACCGCAGCGGCGTTCAACTGGCTCCCCTTCGAGCGCATGGAGGACAAGACCCAGGAAAAGAAGCTCGACGTCAAGCTCCACTTCTTCGGCGACAAGTTCGAGTACCAGACGAAGGTCGGCGACAGGAACGTCTGGGCCATACCCATCATGAACGGCGACTTCATCTGCGAAGAGGAATACGGCTATAAGAAGGGCGTTGGCGGCGGCAACTTCTTTATCATGGGCGAGACCCAGGGCTCCGCGCTAATGGCTGCACAGGCCGCTGTCGACGCAATAGCGCATGTAGAGGGCTGCATCACCCCGTTCCCGGGCGGCATCGTCGCATCCGGCTCGAAGGTCGGCTCAAAGTACAAGTTCATGAAGGCTTCGACGAACGAAAAGATGGCTCCCAGCCTGAAGGGCAAGGTCGAGACCCAGCTTCCGCCCGAGGCAAAGGCCGCGTACGAGGTCGTCATCGACGGCGTCGACGAGGCCGCTGTCGCGAAGGCCATGACCGCAGGCATCAAGGCCGCCTGCCACGTCCCCGGCGTTGTCAAGATATCCGCGGGCAACTACGGCGGCAAGCTAGGCCCCTTCAAGTTCGAGCTCGTCAAGCTGCTACAGTAAGCATAAGGCGGGCAAATCACGCCCGCATTCTCTTTTTATAGGGCGGCTTCTGGAAATATTTTAATGGCCATTGTCGCCATGTTCAACGATAAGACTCGCCCAGGGCGCCCTATATGTTTAATTTTCGAGTTATGCCACGGTAGCCCTGTAATAAATTTTCATCGTTAAAAAAAGGCCTGGCACTGATGTCAACTTTAATATTTTCACCGTTTTTATGCCGCAGGAAGCCGATCACCGATGAGAATGAATCTGGTTTTTCTCGTATCGCCGTCATCGCTTTCCTGATGCGCCCGGCATCTTCAGGCGGCATCAGGTCATATGGTGTCCTGCCAATCGTCTCCTCCGGATTCAAGCCCAGGATATCTACGATCTGCGGGCTAACGTAAACAAACCGGAGGTCCTTATCTGTCTCCCAGATAATATCCGAAACATTTTCCACGAGTTCCATATATTTTTCTTCGCCCCGGTCCCAGGAGGTCCTCAGGTCGACCATGTTCGATATATCGCTGATATAGCCCTCTATGTCGACCAGTTCTCCATCGGGCAGGAAGATGCCCCTGCCCTGCTCGTTCACCAGGCGGATACTGCCGGAGGCGGTCACGATGCGGTAAGTAATATTAAATTGCGCATTATGCTCGATAGCCCGCTCGATCTGGTCCCGGATCTTTTTTCGGTCCTCAGGATGTACGATGTCCTCGTAGGATATCTTTTTATTGTCCGTGATATCTGCAGGCTCGTATCCCATGATGTCGCGGCAGCCATCGCTGATGAAATCCATGGTCCAGAACTTGTCGTTCTTGCACCGGTAGACGACGCCGGGCAGGTTGTCGATGAGCGTTGACAGGGTACGCTGGCTCTCCTCAAGCTCCTGGTTCAATCGGATACGCCGGTCGATCTCCCCGATTAAGGCCATATTGGCGACCTCCAGCTCCATCGTCCGGTCTTTGACGCGGACATCGAGCTCGTCCCGAGTCTTCCGCAATTCCTCTTCCCACCTCTTCCGCTCGGTGATGTCGTGGGAATAGCCCAGGATGGAGGCGACAGCCCCGTTCTCGATGATCGGTATCAGCTTCACGTTCCACCAGGACTTCTTATCGAGGAGCGTGACCCCGGTCTCCGTGACCACGGACTTTTTTGTTTCAATGACCTGGTGGAGCGCCGTTTTAATATTAGCGCTGATCTCCGGGGGATACACCTCATCGAGCCCCCTGCCGACGAGCACGTCCTGCGTCTGGCCTACGAGTCGTGCCCCGAGGGAATTGACATATTTTACCTTCAGATCGCTGCCCACGATGAATATGACGTCTTCGGCAGCCTCCGCGAGTATACGGTAGCGCTCCTCGCTCCTCTTAAGCTTACTCTCTAGCTCTTTAAATGGTGTGATGTCGTAGAAAGTCACGATAATGGCAGGCTTGTCCTTGTAGACGATCGTCCCGAAGTCCACGCCCAGCTGCCGGGACTCTCCACTTTTCGAAATGATGGTGACTTCCTGGTTGACCTTCTGCCGGGACCCGGCCGTCATCATTTTGTCCATAATATTCATCAGACTAGCCGGCAGGCCTTTTTTCAGGTCATCGGCGGAAAAGATATCTTTCGAATTCAAGCTATAAAGTTCCTCTATCGAATAGCTCAGGATGCGCTCGGCCGCCCGGTTGGCGCTCACGATCTTCCCGCCCTGGTAGATCACGATACCTGCGTTCGTCGACTCGACGAGCGTATGGAAGTTCTCCTCGCTTTGTCGCAGTTCCCGCTCGGCGAGCTTTCCTTCCGTAATATCCTTGTAGATACCGCTGAGCATGTAGCCCTTGTCTGACTTTATCGAGAAGAGGGCGAGCTGGACGATACAGACCGACCCGTCTGGCCGCAGGATCTCTCGCTCAACGACCTTTCGGTCCAGGGCAGAGGTCCCGGTCCTCAGGTAGTCGAGGATGCCGGCCTTTTGCTTCGCCTTGAGTTTTTCATTCCCGCCGGAGTAGATGATATCCGTATCCCAGACGGGCCTTCCAATGACCTCTTCGCGCGGGATGCCGATGATATTCTCAAGCGACTGGTTGCACTCTATGACACTGCCCTGCTCGTCCATGAGCACGACGCCGTCGAGCATCTGCTCGATGATGCTCCGGAGCTTGAACTCGCTGTCCCGGACGGCGTTCTCGATCTTCTTCTTTTCCGTGATGTCCTCGAAAAAGATGGCGACGCCCTTCTCGCCGTCGTCCATGACCATTGGTATGAAACGGACGTTAAAGTATGATTCCACTCCTTTTTTCTTGTAGAGCGCCTCGCTGGATGACTCCGTGCCTTCCAGCGCTTCCTTCACTTTTGGCATGATGGACGGATCGAACTCGATGGTGAAGGCGAACTTTTCAAAGTTCTTATACATCATGTCGCCCCGCTCGATTCCCGTGAACTCGAGGAAATGGTCGTTGACGTTGATGACGTTGAGCATTTTGTCCAGGACGATGATGAACCCGTAGGAAAGGCTCAGCATTGCTGATAAGGGCAGGCGCTGGGAGAGATAATAGACCTTGGAGGGGCCGAAACTTCGTACGTCAACATGGCCGGACATGACCAGCATTTCCAGGTACTTCGACACTGACTGCCGGTTCATGTTGACCTCACGGACGATATCCGTGACATTCATGCCCCTCGGATTACTCTTAAGGATCTCTTTAATGCGCGAGAGGATGTTCCTGTCCATCTCCATATTAACCGATTAATAGAGCATCAGGGGCCATATAAGCTTTGCTAACCATCATTAATTATCATTTATGCTAGCATACATTGGCTAACACTAAGCGAAAGTTATAAATATGCAGCAAGCCCATGTACTTCTTGTTATGCCCCCCTAAAATGAGAAGGGCCGTGTACTAACATGGTCCCTCTCGTTTTAATATCTATTTTAAAAACAAGCCTTCATATCTTCCTTCATATCTTGATTGTGGACAAATACTCAGATATCCAAAAATCGGGAAGAGCCTAAATAATAAATGATCCGGCCGGTAAACGCCGGTCGGTCTCGTTTCATTCTTCCAGGGATATGGCGTCAGTGGGGCACGACTCTGCAGCTTCCTGGCAGTTACACTGGGTGCTGCATCCGCCGGGATTGGATACTTCAGCCTTCCCCTCATCGTCCCAGACGAAAACGTCAGGGCAGAGATCCACACAGTTACCGCACGATATACATAGCTCCTTATCCACTTTCGGGACCAAATGACTCACCGAATGACTTTGTTTTTCGCGTGTATTTAAAACCTGTTCGCCGATACAATTAAAAGTCCGGCCATCGTACATAGATAAAGATAATATTATAATAATATCCTTTTAGGGTGCTAATCCATGGACGAGCATATCATTGAGGCGCTGGGAAAAACGCGCATTAAAATAAAGAACGGCAAGGTCGTAGAGGTCGGAGAGCCTATGTTGAGCTATTGCCCCATTTTCGATAAGTTCCGGGGCATCAAGCACCTGGATAAGAAGTCGATCCAGGAGAACATCCAGTTCCGCATCGACGACTTCGGCATGTGCACGCCCAATAGAAAATTGCGGATGCGCGACTACCTGTCCTTCGGCGTCTCCGAGATCATCAGCACTGCCATGGAGCTGGGCATAATGGACGCGACGGTCATGGTCTGCGAGGGCTGCGGCACGCTCGTCATCACCGACCCTGAAATGGCCCAGGGCATCGGCGGGCGCGTATCCGGCCTGGTCAGCACGACCCCTATACCTGAATTGATCGCGAAGATCGGCCCGGAATACGTCCTCGACCCGAAAACGGCCAGGATGGACGTCGTAGCCGGGGTAAAAAAAGCCATAGCCATGGGGTTCAAGAACATCGGGGTATCGGTGGTCTCGGCAAAAGCGGCCAAAGAGCTGAAAATGCTCGAGAAGGAGCATGGCGTGAACGTCTACGTGTTCGTTGTCCACACGACCGGCATGTCGGAGGAAGAAGCCCGGGAGGTGTTCAAGTATGCCGATGTCGTCACCGGCTGCGCCTCTAAGTATGTCCGGCAGCAGGGAATGGAGAGCGGCGCCTTCAAAGTAGGGGACTCGGTGCCCGTGTTCGGCGTGACGGATCGCGGGCAGCGCCTCATCGAGGAGCACATTAAATATACCGGTAAGAAGATCGAGCACAAGCCCGGCGCTAAACAGCCCGACCGCCTCATATGAGCCGCGATAAAGACGAAGGCGACTATTATGAAAGCCTCAAGTACTTCGATTTTTTTAACCGCTTCCGGAACGCCTCAGACATCGTAAAGCAGCACCAGTCCCCGTTCCTGAAATATTTCGAAGGCTGCAGGAGGGTGGTCAGCCTTGGCTGCGGCCGCGGCGAGTTCATCGAGGCGCTGGGCGAGCGGAACATCGGCGCCTTTGGCATCGACGTCGATGAAGAGATGGTGGACTACTGTAAGAAGCGAGGGCTGGAGGTATATAAGGCCGATGCGGCGGAATATTTACGGCAGATGGATGATGGCAGCATCGACGGCATATTTACCGACGATTTCGCCGAGCACCTGGACACGTCGTATCTCATAAAATTGCTGAGGCTTTGCGCCCGTAAGCTGGAGAAAGGGCGATATATGGTTAACGTCACCGTGAATCCCTGCTCCTGGGCCGCCTATTCGGGCATCTACCTGCTCGACCCCACGCATAAGCGCCCGATACACCCCGAGAGCATGCGCTTCTACATGCTCTCCGCCGGCTTCGGGGACGTGGATGTCGAGCTCATCACCTTTCGAGACAACCACAGCAGGCTGAAGAAGGTAGAGGTACGGCCGGACATGGATGCCGATGCGAGACGGATAGCCGAGGCGTTTAACCATAACGTCGACATGCTCAATGAAGTCGTATTCGGCCCCGAGAACTACGCGGCCATAGGAAAAAAGTAACCTGGTCTAAAAATTCGTTGTGCTGTCAGGGAGCGTCGTTTCGCTGATGTAAATTCTTGCTTTATCCTATGCATTATTGGAGTGTCGTAGCACACAGGGGCACAATGACACAGGGTTTCACAGTGTTTTTATTAAAGATGTAGACACTGGGGGCACGGCTAACGGGTTTATACTCTCCTGGGGCACGGGGTTGGTGGAGGCATAGTCGACGATAAACCATTATCGTTGTTTATTAGTCAGCATGCCCCTGTCTTCCCTGTGTTCCCAGGTAAGTCAATAAACCGGGTCCCGTGTACCCCGTGCCTCAAATTATTAAATAAAAACCCCGTGAAACCCTGTGTCATTGTGCCCCTGTGTGCTACGACACTCCACGACGGCAAAACGAGTACGATAAAATGTTTATAAAGCGTTTATCGACCCCAAAACGGGTTACCCTTACGCTTAATCGCCACGAACTCCATGAGCGTCTCGAGCTCGTCCTGGCGAATAGTATTCTTCAGCTCGAACTCCAGGACCTTACTGTGAGACTCAGGCACGTCGACATAGTAAATGTCGCCCTCGTTGATCTGTCGCCCGGCGGTAGGCCCTTCGATCGATATGGCGACCTCTTTACCCTGTGTGGCGAGGGCGATGTTCTCGTTCCTTTCCTGGATCTGCTTGATCTCGCCCACCTTTGAGCCATCAGGCTTTATAAGCGTCACGCCGGGCTTGATGCAGCCACCCAGGACATGCACGCCGATGACGGCGGGCTTGCTCTGCCGGAACGTGCAATTAGGAAGATAGCGGACCTTGCCCGGGCGGACTATCTCCTCGAACCGCTTCTTCTCGGCCAGGTCCTTTTGCTCTTTTTGCCACTTATCGTAATCCTCGATGAGCTTGTAGATGATGTTATTGTTGAAGGTCTTGATGTCCGACGTCTGCAGGTAATCCTTAGCGTCCGCGAGCGTCTGGACGTTAAAGCCTAAAATGACCCGGTTGAGGGTGCCAGGCAGCGTCTCGGCGTTCACCACGTCCTTGCGGGCGATATCGCCCACTTCGGCCATGGCCACCTTGATACCGGCCTCCCGAAGCTCGTTGATGATGGCCTCGAGGCTGCCCAGAGTGTCGGCCTTGACCATGATGCCCGTCTCGTCCGTCACGATGCGGGCTTTTTCCAGCTCGCCTTCGACTTCCTCGATGATAGCCTCGACGTTGTCTTCCTTCGTCACGCGCAGGGGCGAGCCGGCCATGGCGTTTTCCAGGCCAGGCGCCAGGATCTTTACGCCGGCGGCCGCCGTAAGCTTCGGCACCCGATCGAAGCGCTCCTCGACCCTGATCTCCCGGTTCGGCGCCGGCTTCAGAAGAGCCCGGACCCTGGTGACGACAGGCTTATCCTTGCCGCCGATGACCACGGTATCGCCGACCTTGATGACGCCGTCGTAGAGGATCATATCGATGGTGAACCCGAGCCCGCGCTCCTCCTTGACCTCGAGCACTGTGCCCACGCCCGGCCCCGTCACGGTCAAGCGCAGGTTCTCCTCAAGGAAGCGCTGGGCGAGCCCGATCAGGACCATAAGCAGGTCGGGTATGCCCTCGCCGGTCTTCGCGCTGATGGGCACGATGCCGACGTTCCGGGTAAAGTCCCGCACCCGGTCATAGCGGTCGGAGCTGAAGCCCAGGTCGGATAAATTACCGACCAGCTCATATGTCCTGGTCTCGATGGCCGTCTTCACGTAGTCCGGCTGTTTGTCATAGCTGAGAATGAAGGGCGCGTTCTTCGTCGGCGTCCATCCCTGCACGCGGTCGATCTTATTGGCGGCCACGACGAAGGGCGTCTTAAACTGCTTTAATATTTTTATTGCCTCGATGGTCTGGGGCTGAAACCCCTCGGTGATATCGACCACGAGCACCGCCAGGTCCGCCAGCGCGCCCCCGCGGCTCCGCAGGGTAGTAAAAGCGTGGTGTCCGGGCGTATCGATAAAAAGAAGTCCGGGGATGATGACGTTCCCCGACATTAAATTCCCGCACAGGGCCCTGATGGTGCTGAGCGGCACCTCGGTGGCCCCGATGTGCTGGGTGATCGCGCCGGCCTCCTTGTTTACAACGGCTGTTCCCCGTATTTTATCGAGAAGTGACGTCTTGCCGTGGTCTACATGGCCCATGACGCACACGATAGGCGTCCTGAGGTTCTTTGTTTCGGTGGCCGTCGCCATAAAGGCTCCCGCAGCGGCTTACTCGTAAAGCCACTGCTCATCGATTCTCTTGTACGTAGCTATCTCAGAAGTATTGAAGTACAAGGATATTTCCCTTTTCGCCGATTCCGGCGAATCGGAAGCGTGGATTACATTCCTGCCCATGTCAACTGCTAAGTCGCCGCGGATAGTTCCAGGGCTGGAATTCTTAGGGTTCGTCGCCCCGACCATGCTCCTCACGATGGGCACGACATCCTTGCCCTCGACGACCATGGCCACGGCCGGGCCCGACCGTATGAAGCTCACCAGGTTCGGGAAGAACGGCTTGGCCGCGTGCTCCTCATAGTGCTTCTTAGCGAGGTCCTCGCTGACCAGGAGCATCTTCATTCCAGCGATCTTCAGGCCGCGGCGCTCGAAGCGGGCGACGATGTCGCCCACAAGGCCGCGCTGTACCCCGTCAGGCTTTATCATGACAAAAGTCCTGTCCGTAAAGACCACCCGGGGATTATTTCTTGTGCTCTTTTTCCAGTTTCTTCTGCGCGATGCCCGCGGCCGTCCACTGTGTCAGACGCGGGATGCGGCCGAGCTTGCTGTTGTTCTGGCACTTGGTAGAGCAGAAGTACTGGATCGTGCCATCCTTCTTGACGAGCATCTTGCCCGTGCCCGGCTCTATCTGGGTGCCGCAGAACGTGCACTTTTTCGTGTCGACCATGTTCTTTACCTGCCTGAAAGTTTCTTGGCCTCTCTCGCCGTTTCCATCAAAATGAGGATATCGCCGAGCCTGACCGGGCCGATGGAGTTTCTGGTGATAATCCTGCCCTTGTTGATGCCTTCCAGGATCTTGCACTTGATCTGCACTGCCTCGCCGTGCATCCCGGTGACGCCGATGATCTCGATGACCTCAGCCGGAACGCCTGTCTCTTCAACCATATTAGATCCATCCTATTGTTTTTTATTTCTTCAGGGCCGCGAACTTCTGGGCGATGTCGTCAACTAAAGCTTTTGCCTTGCCGGCGTCCACGATGGCGGATGCGGCGCAGCCCACTTCGAGACCGGATGCAGCGCCGATGTCTTCCTGCTTCTTGATGAAAATGTACGGGATCTTCTTTTCGTCGGATAGCGCGGGAATGTGGGCGACGATCTCCTCGGGCTGCACGTCCTCGCCGATGATCACGAGCTGGGCTACTCCCCTTTCGACGGCCTTGGTGACTTCATTGGTGCCCTTGCGGATCTTGCCGGTGTCCCTCGCGAGCTCGACGGCCTCGAGGGCTTTGTCCTGTATTTCCTGCGGTACTTCAAACTTAATATAGGTCGGTTTTGCCATTATGAGTTCCTCCTTCAGGGCTTTCGCCCTTCATCAATCATCAGGTATCGTAACCTAATAATTCAAAATGCAGGCCGTATTTTGCCTGTCATACAGGCTAAATAATGCATGCAAGCGTGTCTGTATAATAGCCGTATAGTTTTTAAAGTTTTTGCTTCGGACAATGCTATTGCTTTGCCGCCGGCATCATTTCATCGGTCTCTGACTCGACTGGCTGGCTGTTTTCCGTAGCCCACGCGTAATACAGCAGCACTATCGACATGATGCTCGCCATAAAGCCCGTCGCCTGCATGGACTTGCTCCCTAACAGAAAGCCTACCGTAAATAATCCGATTCCGAGGAGCAGCAGTGTCGCCCCGCCCAGCTTGATCAATGCTTCCTTTAACATCCAATCCCCTGAGAATTAAATTCTACTTTTGTTTGCTCTATTTATATAATTATTGGTAATAGCTGGAGAAAAAGGTCAGATATAGGGCACGTTGGGAATCAGGCTCAGGCTTACGGGCTCGATAAAGTATCCGCGATACTTCTCGTAGACAGAGTCGTCGTTAATGTACGCGTACATGAGCACCGTCCTGTGCTCGTGGGGCGGCAGCGTGAACTCGGTAAAGAAGCCCTTGCCGGCATCATAGAATACTTCGGCCGATGGCACGAACTTGTGCGGGGTGTCCTTGCTCTCGTAGAAGGCGCTCTTGATATTATAGACTGAGATGGTCTTGTTAGTACCTGTCGGGTTCCAGAATTCCAGCTCGTGAATGACGCCGTGGCTCATCGGGGAGAGCCCGCCCTTATACGGCACTGGCATTTCCCAGTCTTCCGTCCGATAATAGCGTGGGTGAGCGACGAGCGCCGAGTCCCCGGGGCCGCCCGGGTTGGGCATGTACTGGTACCCTGTGTTGTCCGCCTCGACCGTAATGAACCGGGGCGAAACCGACGGCGTGATCGTTGCCTGCGGCGTTGGCGTGGCCGGCGCGACCGTCGGGCTGTACGTCGGCCCGATCAGAGGCGGGATAATATTATTGCATACGACGCATCCCATGGCGGTCGAAGACGCCAGCAGGATGATCGTCAGGATGATCATCTTTTTCAAGGTCTCACCTCGCATGGAGGACCTTCCAGCTTATTGACCCTTTAAGGTTAAATACATTGTTCTCCGTGCCGGCTATAAAGAGGCACTATCTTGTGATTTTAATGTAAAAAAACATATTAAGGGATATTGGTCATTTCTTTTTATGCGTCGTATATACGCCTATGACGATTGCCGAGACGCCGATGAGCAGCGCCAGGAGCATCCAGTGGTTCTCTGTCTTTAGTTCTCCGTTGATGCCGATGACCGGTATGAGCGTCGTGTTCACCGACGGCATGGGCGTCGGCGTGGCCGTGCTCGGGCTTCCTCCCGACTGGGACGGTGCAGTGCTATCCGGTATCGCCGTCGGGGCCGGCGGCTGTATCTTTGAGGATGCGCCCGGCTTAGGCGTTGCCGATGGCGTCGAAGTATCGCCGGGGCCGGCCGTCGGAGCCGGCGTGACAGACGGTAATGCCGTTGGCGTCGTCGTAGGAGCTATCGAAGGCTCCGGCGTCGGAGTAAGCGTCGGCTCCGGGGTTACTGAGGGTGATGCTGTCGGCTCCGGTGTCGGCTCCGGGAAAATGGTCGGGAATTCGGGGATATGCGGTACCTGCCCGGGAATATGCGGAATCGCAGGGATCGATGGCACGGCCGTTGGCTCGGGGAACCCGTCCGCGCTGACGTACATGGCCATGCATCCGAGCATGGCGACGGTTATTAAGCTGGCAATAGCTGTTCCAATAATAAGGTTGTTTTTCATGTGCCCCCACCTTATGCCTAACACTAGGCCTTCAAAGGTATGTTATATATCTCAAGCCTTAAAAAGTTGCTGGCAGTTCGGCAAGCGCAAGCCACATAAAGGCTTGCCGAGAGCCTCTAAGCTTTATAAGAATGCTCTAAGACGTTTTCAGCCACGAAGTTACGCGAAGCTGGCCTGAAGCTCACAGATATTATTTTATAATTTTAAAAAAATTGGTGTAGCCTGGTGTAAACTTGGTGTGGTTGAAACATTAGTGCTTACAAATGGCACTAAATTTACACCAGGCGGCACGGAATTTTTTTATATCACCAAGCGGCACCAGGGTTACACCAGGCAGCACCAACTATTTTTAATAAGTCTTAGAGAACTTAGAGCCAGCTTCGAGCCACTTTGAGGCTGAAAAAGTCTTCGTAAAACTTATTCGATTTTCGAGGGTCCTGGCAGGAGCTCACATGAACATGTCGAGCGTCGCCGCCTGCTTGACCTTCTTCGCGTTACTGTCCGGCACGACGGCCTCGACTTTGGGCGCTGGCTTCTCGTCGGAGAAGAATTCGAGGGACCGCTGGGAGTTACCCTGCAGCAGGGCGCGCTCATCGCACCCGAAGGGCTCGGTGATGCGGGCAAGGGCCATGGCCAGGCGCTCTGCATAATAACGGTAATCCGGGCGGGCGGTGAACTCGATGCCCTCGATCACCGGCTCGGCCTTCTGGGGCTGGACGGAGCCGTTCGTGATGATAAAGGGCGTCTTCATGCCGGGCGTGAAATCGTAGCCCATCTCCTGCAGCTTTTTCGCGACGTTGACATGGACCAGGGAGTCCGGGTTATCGTAGGAATCGAAGTCGCTCACGCTCTTGGAGATGACCAGCAAGGGCAGGGCGACTTTACCCTTGAGCGTATCGTGGACAGTGTCCTTGGCGTAGTTCACTGCGTCTTCAGGCTTGCCGTCCAGGACGAGCTGGAACACCTTCGTCATGGTCTCGCTCTGCAGGTCGAACGAGTCGGTACGCCGCGGCTCGTATCCCCGGACGAGGAGTGACTCTTCAGGCCAGATGATCTTGCCGAAATATCGCTTCTTGGCGTGCGCGAAGAACCGTATCATGACCTTCTCGAGTTCGAGGTGCATGTTGCCCGCGGAGAATTCCTGCTGGATTGTGAAGCCCAGCAGCTTGCATTTTTCAAGGTCCCTGTGCTCTTTTGAGGTAAAGAAGACCGAATCCGTGTCTCCCGCTATGACCGTGTAGCCCCGGGATTCGAGCGACGTGACTACAGTCTTTATTTCATCCCGGGCCCAGGCGGTAATGCTCGGGGCGATATACCGGTTGTATGGCCAGCGGCAGAACTTCGTGCCGAAATAGCCGTAGGTGGCATTGGCCATGATCTTGATAGCGTTCTGCAAACGATTATAATAGTCGGCCTTTTCCAGGTCCCCTTCCTCTTTAGCCTTCTTCATGGCGGCCTTCGCCTGCTTTCTCGACGTCAGCAGGCCCTCGACCATGCGGGGCACTATGCCATGTCTCTTCTCGACGGGCAGGAACATGGCGCCGACAGGCGACGTGTGGGCGGCTTCCGCCTTATTCTTCGTGAACGAGGTGAAGCAGATGTTATGCTTTATGATCTGGGACGGGTACATGGATGAAAAGTCCAGGCCAATGACCCATTCCCACAGGCCGGGCTTGGTATCGTAGACGAACCCGCCCTCGTAATCGTAGACTTCGCCGCTGCTCATGGGCACGGCGACCTTTTCCCGGTCCACCATCCTGATGAGCAGGCTTTCTATCATGCGGTTCTGCCCTCCCGAGACCTCCTTGACCGGCAGCTTCGCGGGTATGGCCACGTCCATGAGCTTGCTGACCGCCTGTATCCTCGGGTGGGTCAGGATGCGCAGGGCCAGGTCGGCATCTTTTAAGCAGTAATGGACGACCTCGTCCTTGCGCCCGCGCCACTCATCGTCGATGTGGCTGCTGTCGATGTTCTCCTTCGTATCATTAAACAGCATCGTGGATACATAGCCGAGGCCTTCTCTCTTGGGCCGCAGCTCCTTTTTAACGGACAGCCAGCCATCCAGGATGAGCCGGCCCTTGACGTCCCAGGTGACGAAGCCCGTAGTACGGTTCTCCCTGCGGCTCATGCCGAGCTTATCGCGGCCGAAGCATAATTCGTCGCTGGACTGCCGCTTCTTATCGTCGTCCGCTTTTCCGCCCTTTCCGAAGAGCTTGTTCGCTCTCTCGTAGAGCACGGCCATGTCGAAATTGTTGATGTTATAGCCGGTGATGACGTCGGGGTCGAGCGCCCGGACCTCTTTGACGAATTCCCTCAGGATGCGTTTCTCGTCCTCATTTCGGGCTTTTTCCTCTTCCGCCGATGTCTTCGGCTCCCTGGCGCCGAAGTCCGAGAAGATCCGGCGGTCCTGCCGCGAGCCGTCCTCCTCGTTGACGACGGTCAGGCAGATGCAATATATATTATTGTACTTGATCGAGCTCTCGATATCGAAGCTCATGATCTTTAATTTCGGGGTGAAGATGTCGCATTTTTCGAACTTCGATGCCATCAGGAGAAGGTCCGTCGTGTATTCACCCTTATTATCGACCACGTCACCGGTGACCCGGATGCAAGTCTCGAGATCGTAATCGTATATGAAGCGGTTCGTGAAAACGATGTCGGCAGCGAAGAAGACTCCCTTCAGGTTGAACTTCTCGACGTCCTCGTCGTCCATATAGGCCATAAGGTTGTAGCGGTTAATGAGCTTCTGGGAGTAAACGCGGTCTTCTGTGGTGACCTTCGCCCCACCGTTCAGGACGCTGACCTCGAGCACGTCCGGCTCGGCCTTTAATTGCCCGACGAGCTCTTCAGGCGGATCGATGAGCGTGATAGTTTTATGCTTAAGCTCAAACTGGCTCCTGAACTTGGGCACCATCCAGGGAGCTCTCACCGAGACCTTTATGAATTTTTCCTGCGCGCCCTTGTACTCAAGCATGACGGGCTCGACAGATAGAACATCGGGGCTGTCCTTGAAAGCCTTCAGCAGGGCGTCCGACGGGTCGAAAACGTGGAAGTAAGGCTTGAAGTCGGGGCAGAGGATGGTGATGCTTTTATTTTCACGGGTCTTGCCGAAGAGCTTGACGATGACATCGCTTTTATCTTTGCCTTCGGCGTCCTGCTTTTGTTCCACCGTGTACGTCGAATCGAGGAGCCTTACGTCGAAAGTCGATTGCTGATCCATCACTACTTCTCCGGCTATCTGTAATACAAGGCCATGGTAAATGAAGGTGGTGGTATGAGCGTTGAAAGTATTGGAAAAAAGTTTTTAAAGAGACGGCACGGGCTTCTCGGACGGCATCAGAAGGAATCCGCCCACTGCACACCCCAGGATCAATAATGCGGAAATGGTGCCGCTATCCAGGCCCATGATCCAGATGGAGCTGCCGTTGAGGACGATGTTAAAATTCGACGTGCCCACGAAGAGCCCGGCCGCCGACGCCCCGGCCAGTATTCCGAGGCCGACGCCCCGGAATTTTTTAAAATGCTCGATCAAAAGATAGGCCAGATAAAGCGCCAGTACGGAGAATACGACCTTGATTAGAATGAATCCCCAGACGCCCGCGGCGTCGAAGGACGCCTTCAGTAAGAAGCTCTTCTCGTACTGGAAAGTTCCGAGATAGTTGAATGCGGCGATGGTGGAAATAATATCATATAAAACGTAAAAGACGATGGACGACCCGAAGAGAAGATTGCTTATTTTCACGATTATCAGGTAAGTGCTTAATATTATAATATAAATTGAATATTATTACGGAAATATTTATTCGCGGCGTGTGATTTAACGGCATGGCAAGCTTTATACGCCCGTCCCGCTTTAAGGCGTATGGCATGGAAAGACCTTTCACGTTCATCAATTCAGCCATGAGCGCAGATGGCAAGATATCGACGAAGAAGCGTAAACAGGTTAAAATATCCGGGAAGGCTGATTTTGACCGTGTGGACGAGCTGAGGGCGTCGTCGGACGCCGTTATGGTGGGCATTGGTACGGTCGTGGCGGACGACCCGAGCTTAACCGTCAAATCAGAAGAAAGGCGCAAGCGCCGCGTCGCCCAGGGCAAGGACGAGAATCCCGTCCGCATCGTCGTCGATAGTAAAGCCAGGATACCCTTGACCGCTGACGTATTTAAAAAAGGCGTCGGCAAGCGCATCGTCGTCGTCTCGAAGGCCGCTCAGGCGGATAAGTTGGAAGCGCTCAGGGAAAAAGCGGACGTTATCGTGGTCGGGGACGAGGAAGTCGACCTGACGAAGATGTCAGAAGAGCTGAAGAGGCGCGGCATAGGCCGGCTGATGGTCGAGGGTGGCGCTACGTTAAATTGGGCAATGGCCAGGGCCGGCCTCGTGGACGAGATCACGGTCTTCGTGGGCAACATCATCATCGGCGGCAAGGACGCGCCGACATTCATGGACGGCGGGGGAATCTCGGAACTTGGAGAGGCCATCGAGCTCGAATTGTTTAGGCATGAGCGCATGGACGAAGGGATCGTTTTAACATGGCATGTGAGATCCAGCGGTTCGAAATAGGCGAAAAGGCAGCAGAGCTGGCGAAGAAGTACCGCTACCCCGAGTATATGGTGGCCCGGTTCGAGCGCTTTGTTCCCGACCTTGAAAAGTTCCTGGCCAGCATGGAAGAGCCTCCGCGGACCTATATCCGCGTGAATACGCTGCGCATCAATGCGAACGCCCTGATAAAGAGGCTGACGGATAAGGGTTTCACGCTCAAGGAAACGGATATCCCGGACTGCCTGGAAGTCATGGCCGAACCTTACTCGATAGGGGCGTCCGCCGAATATCTACTCGGCTACTTTTATATTCAGGATAAGTCTTCGGTGATACCACCCCTGGCGCTGGCACCACAGCACGGGGACGTGGTAATAGACATGGCGGCATCGCCCGGCGGCAAGACCACGCAGCTTGCACAAATGATGGATAACTCCGGGCTATTGATCGCCATCGAAGTCGAGATCGCCCGGATCGCCGGCCTGCGCTCGAACATGGGCCGCTGCGGCGTCATGAACGCGGCGCTGTTCCACATGGACGCCCGGGACATACGGAAGCTAGAGGTGAAGGCGAATAAGATCCTCCTGGATGCGCCGTGTACAGGCGAAGGCGTCATCGCGAAGGACCGGACGCGAAAGACCAGTCGGGGCGAAGAGGATATACAGTTCTGCTCGGGCCTGCAGGAGGATCTCATCGATGCGGCCTGCGGCTGCCTGAAGCCCGGCGGAGTACTCGTCTATTCGACGTGCTCGTTCGCGCCGGAAGAGAATGAGCGCATCGTCGATTACGCAATAAAAAAATACGGGATGAAGGTCGAGCCGATACCGTATGGCGAGCCCGGCCTGGACTCGTTCGGCGACCTGAAGTTCGACCCGCAGGTAAAGAACACGAGGCGTATGTACCCCCATATCCATGGCACGTCGGGGTTCTTTGTCGCGAGGCTGAAATATGTATAGGGGACTGAAAAAGCTCGAGATCACGGCCATGCGCCGAAGCCTCGACTACTGGGGCGCCTTCGACCTCTCTCAGGAACTCGATTTTATCGTGCGGCAGGGAGAAAAGAACGACCTGTTCGCCGTTACGCCCGAGATCAAGTATTACGTTATCAACCGTGAGCCGGAGCCGGTTCTTGCGGGCCTGTTCATGGGCACGCTGGGCAAAAAAGCGCTCGTCCTGAGCATGGAAGGCGCCTATTTAGTGGCATCCGTGTCCGATAAGAAAAAGGTCAAGGTCACTGGCCAGGCCGAATCGCTCGTCGTCTATGGCAGGGACGTGTTCGGGTCATCGATCACATGGGCTGACGAATCGATACAGCAGAACGAGCGGGTCATCATCGCCAATAAGTACGGCGAAGCCATCGGCATCGGCCGGGCGCGGTTCGACCACAAGGGCCTCTTTCAGGACAAGGTTACCGTGAATACCGAAGCTGATATGGGACTCTACATTCGGGGACAGGAAGAAGTGTCCGGCGGCTGAGCGCACTACGGCAGACACTACGCTTTATTCACCACGGCGAACACGGCGCTCTTTTATTTCTTGAAGGGGGTTGACGCCACGCGGAGCGCTCTTGCTTACCCCTCGGAGACCTCCATATACTTTTTTTATTAATTATGACTGCTGTGTTGAATTACTCCTGTATTTTAAGCTTTTTAAGAGCACGGAGGCACTATTTTTCACCACAGAGGGACGACGACACGGAGGCTCACAAAGTTTTCTTTCTAAATGTTTCGCTGATGCGAATTCGAGCAAGTTACAAAGGACACAAAGCCGGTTCATTGGCGATTTATCATGAAACCGTGTTCGCCATGCATCCGCCGTGCCGATCTAAAATAAGCGCTGTGTCCGCCGTGCCGCCGTGGTGAAATAACAACCGTGCCCTCCGTGGTGATTTCGGCGTGGCGGGCTGGCATGAACGATTATTCCATCTGTAAAGGCCATAACTTATTTATATCCACATTGCCTCATATCTCGCAAGAACAAATAACGGACGAGCTTTTTTTGAAGAAGCCGCCTGCGTATTTGTTTCTATTCGAGGATTACCGTATGTTTGAGAGTAAGAGTTCAAATGCCCCCGTCGTTGAGGGGCAGACGTATGACGTGAAGATCGAAGACACAGCAAAGAAGGGGGACGGAATCGCCCGCATCGAGGGCTTCGTTATATTCGTACCGGGTACCAAGGTCGGCGACTCGGTCAAGATCCAGGTGGAGACCGTCAAGAGGAACTTCGCGGTCGCCAAGGTCGTATCTTAAATCTATTATGGACCAGGGCTATGTCCCTGGCTTTCATTCGTTTTTCCAGCTATTGTTATACTATTAATGTATCAAAACATATTTTATACATTAAAGTACATTATCCGCTGGTGAAGCGAATGCCTGAGGAGAAGTGCTATTGCGGCTGTAACCTGGCCGACGCCGCCCGGGGAACGCCCTATAGGGACCCGGGGTTCCGGAAGGTCGTCTGCGCGAAGTGCGGCAAGGAATTCTCGACAGACATCAAGGGCAAGACTTGCTGCTTCGACTGCGAAAGGACGATGAAGGTGGCCAGCCATTAAGCTTAAAGCTGTTTTATCTTTTTACCATATTGAATAAGCGTAAATTTAACAGTGTTAAGCGGGAGATTCCTGCCTGCATACGCAGATTTTATAAACCATGAAGGTTCATTATTATGTTCAGACAATGACGACCGCTATCGTATTCGACAGCGCAGGGACACTGTTAAAAGTTTATCGCGTGGCCCGGGACATAAATTACGGGAATATCATCGAGAACGTGGTTTCGACCAACATGATCACCAAGGGCCGCGGCTGCGCCCTGGTGGCTTTAGAAGCTGACTCCGTGGAGTTCCTGGACGACGCAGATCCGGCTATGCGGATCTCCGAATATATGTCGCACACAGAAATGGGGTTCGACGTCATATGCCGGGGGCTCAAGTGCACGCACGAGCGCATCAGCGATGCCATCGCCCGGGACAGAATCGCCACTATGGGCGACCTGAAGCAAGCGATAGAGGCGGTTAAGCTTAAGTGTAAAGATATCTATTATCTGAATATAGGGCTCGTCGTGGACGTGCCGAACGGCACGATACCCTATGTGCTGGCAACTGGCGGAAAGATCTTTCCCGGCGTTAAGAGGATGGTCCGCCGGCTAATGGCGTCGGGCGCAGATGTCTATATTGCTTCCGGGGATAACCGCAAGTCGCTCAATTCTCTGGCTGCCGATCTCGGCATACCGGAGCCCAACGTCTTCGATGCGGTCTCGCCTGAAGGTAAAAAAGAGGTCGTATTGGGCCTCAAGGAACGGTATGGCCGGGTCATCATGGTAGGCGATGGCATGAACGACTACCTGGCGCTCAAGGCGGCCGATACGGGCATCCTTTCCCTGCAGCAGGAGGGCATGCGGCCGGACCTTCTGTTCGATGCCAGCGACGTCATCGTCGATAATATACTCGAAGTCGAGAGCGTCGTTGAGAAAAGTTTACATATGAATAATAGAGAACAGGAACCGGAAAAATGAAAACGGCGAATTTACACTCACCATTTCGATCATACATGGAGGAACAGTAAGTGGCGGCATTTATCGAAGTCAAGGGCCTGAATGTGAAGTACGGGGACAAGCACGTCCTCCAGGACGTGAACCTGACAATTGAAGAAGGAGAGATCTTAGGCATCATCGGGAGAAGCGGCGCGGGCAAGACCATACTCCTGCACGTCATCCGGGGCCTGGACGAGGACATTCCCGCCTCGGGGCAGGTCATTTTCCGTACCGCCCGATGCGAATCCTGCGACTTCATAAACCCCCCTTCCTCGATCGGCAAGCCGTGCCCCAAATGCGGAGGCATGATGAAGGCCTGGGACGTCGATATCCTGAACGCGGACGACGACGCCAAGCGGCTCATCTCGCGCCGCATCGCCATCATGATCCAGAGGACGTTCGCCCTCTACGGCGACGACAGCGTCATCGAGAACGTCATGAAGGCGCTGAACGACATCAACTATCCCCAGGCGAATCTTATTAACCGTGCGGCCGACCTCATCGATCAGGTCAAGCTGTCCCACCGCATGATGCACATCGCGAGAGACCTCTCGGGCGGAGAAAAGCAGAGGGTCGTCCTGGCCAGGCAGATGGCAAAGGAGCCGATGATACTTTTAGCCGACGAGCCCACCGGCACGCTGGACCCTAAGACCGCCAAGATCGTCCACCAGGGCATCAAGCAGGCGGCCGCCGAGAATAACATGACTGTGCTTATAACGTCGCACTTCCACGATGTCATCGAGGATTTGGCGACCCAGGCCGTGCTCCTCGAGGACGGCCAGATCAAAATGACGGGTAAGCCGGAAGAGGTCATCGCCGAATTCATGAAGTCCCAGAAGACGGTGGAGAAGAAGGAGTATAAGCTGGGCGAGCCGATCGTTAAGGTCGAGAATCTCCAGAAGATATACTTTTCGGTTGACCGGGGCGTCATTAAGGCCGTAAACAACATTACGTTCGACGTCAGGGAGGGCGAGATCTTCGGCATCGTCGGCGTCAGTGGCGCCGGCAAGACATCGCTCGCAAACATCATCACGGGCAACCTGGAGGAGGCGAGCGGCCTCGTCGAAGTACGCATCGGCGACGACTGGATCAACATGCTCGAGCCGGGATACTATGCGCGGGGCCGGGCGAAGCAGTATATAGGCCTTCTCCACCAGGAGTACGACCTCTACCCGCACCGCACCGTCGTGGACAACCTGACCGACTCCATCGGCCTGGACTTTCCCGCCGAGCTGGCCGAGCGTAAGGCCATCCACACTCTCCAGATCGCCGGCTTTACGGAGCAGGCGAGCCGGGAAGTGCTGTCGAAATACCCTAACGAGCTGTCCGAAGGCGAACGGCACCGGGTCGCGCTGGCACAGGTATTAATAAGAGAGCCCCGGCTCGTCGTCCTGGACGAGCCCACCGGCACGATGGACCCGTTCACGAAACGGGACGTCGCGAACTCTATTCTTTCGTCAAGGGAAGAGATAAACGAGACCTTCATGATAGTCTCGCACGATATGGAGTTCGTGCGCATGGTATGCGACCGGGTCATGCTCATGAGGGCGGGCAAGATCGTCGAGATCGGCGACGTCGATAAGGTGCTCGCCCTGGTCACGGAGCAGGAGAAGGAGATCATGGCCAAGGGGCCATAATATAATATTTTAATCGTCTTACGCAGGCGTACTTTTTCACTGTGGCGAAGGGTTATAGAAAGTATATCACATAAGAGTGAAAAAAAGGTTTAAGAGGCAGAGTGAGCGTATTGAACGGCGTGAACGAGGCGGTCACTGTCCAGGTGAACGAGAAAAAGGTAACGCTTCCCGCAGGCTCGACCCTCGGTGACGCGCTCGCCGCGGCCGGTTTCCAGCACATGGAGAACACGGTCATCGGCATCGTGGCCGGCCGGGAAGAGACCCGTAAGGAAGTGGCCACCGAATTTCGCGTCTTTACGTCAAAAGGCGAGATCAGGATCGAGCTGACGAACGACGCGATGAAGAAGCCCTGGCTGGAGAGCTATAGCATTCTCTCGGGCTCGAAGGCCCGGTGGACGACGGGACAGGCGATCGCGTTCGGCCCCTTCGGGTCGGGCATCGAGGCAGGAAAGGGCGAGGCTGAGTATGCCCGATGGGACGTGAGCTTCGGCACCGGCGGCTATAACGCGAATAACACTTACTTCATCATCTCAAAAAAAGATCATTTTCAGGATTATGGTGCCAGGAACGGGGGCGTCGTTGGGCGTGTCGTATCAGGCCGTAACATTCTGACGAACCTGGGGGACGAGGACATCATCCAGGGCATCGAACCGGTAATTAAGCTCGAGTCATTCGCCAACAAGATCGTCACGGCCGATACCACCACCAGGGTAGAGGACGGCATGGAGATCTACACGCAGGTCGAAATCGAGATGCTGTCGAAAGCCATGTACGGCGCGGAGCACTTCTATGCCGCCGTGAAAAAGGGCTTCTTCAAGATCGACTTCGCCGCCAGCTCTTTCATCTCGACGGATACCATGCTGGGCGAGATCTGCCCGTACGAGAACTTCGCGGCCAGGAGCGAAGGCACAGTGACTGTCCGCACGGACGGAAAAGGCCGCGGGCGCGTCTACATATCCAAGGAGGATATGACCTCTAACATTTATCATTCGATCGTCGGCCGCATCGTCCACGGCCTGGAACTAGTCAGAATGGCCACGCCGGGACAGCGCATTGCGATAAAGACCATACCCATACGCATGAGCATGCTGGGCTACGACTTTGCCACCGCGGGCCGTATACTGGATGCCGCCGGCATCAAGTATGAAAAGGCCGGCTACCTGGGCGGGGACGCGGTCATCGTCGACCAGTCGCCACGGACGACCATGGAGATCGTATCGTCCGGAAAAGTAATTCTCACCGCCATCCCGGAGAGCGACCTCATCGAGGTCCGGCTCTACGACGATACGGCGCCGAACACGAGCGAGTACTTCCGGAAGGCATCGGGCCTCAAGGAGAACCACGTCGGGTCGCTCCCCGTATACTTCAAGTACGAGGAGACCATGCTGTTCAAGGGCAAGCCCGTCGCCGTAGGCGACCTGGTGCCGGAGAACAAGCCCGAGGAAGGTACGACGGTTAAGGCGGGCGAGATCGGCCTGACCAACATGGCCTCGAAACACGAGGGCCTGATCGGCGTCCGTTTCGGCGACAACGATAAGTTCGGCCCGACCGGAGAAAAATACGATGCCACGAACATCGCCGGCCATATCGTAAATCTGGATAAGATGAAGAAGATCAGGGAAAAGGATATCGTTTATTTCAAAGAGGTGTGAGATGCCCGAGGATAATATAACGAAGATGGTGGTCATTTCAGATACAGAGCTGCCTTCCGATATTGCCATAAATGCTTACAAGGTCTCGAGCAACGTCACCATCAAGGAGACCTGCTACGGGCTCATGGTCACCGGAAAGAGGGAAGAGGTCGACAGGGTCGTGAACGAGATCCGGAAGCTGAGCCCGACCAAGATATTCGTCAAAGAGAGGGGATTCCCCCCGGGCGACGAGCGGCGTTGCAGGGCCAACAGGGGCGGAGGCCCCAGGCCAGGGTTCCACCAGCTCAAGAACGAGATCGACATGCTGCCGGATATCAGCAAGGGGCTCATACTCGTGGAGAGGGGCAGCAAGCCCTTGAACCTGCCGGAGGCAAAGAACATTCCTGTTGATAAGTTTAAGCAGATCATCGATGAGGAAGCCGGGAAATTAGGAGGAAAGTCACAATCATGAAGATATTCATCTACCCCGCCAACAGCCTGATACTTTCGGACCTGGTGGAGAGGTTCGGCCATGAGCCGCTGGCTCTTATGAAAGAGATACGCAAGAAGGTCACAGACCCGGGGCTGGACTCGCCGCCCATGAACATGACGCCGGACGACGCTAAGAAGGGCCTGAAGTATGCGGCCATAGAGATACCATCCGGAGTGCGGGGCCGGATGTCCCTCATGGACCCTCTGATCGAGGAGGCGGAGGCGGCCATCATCGTCGAGGATGCCGACTATATTTTCGGGTGCATGGGCTGCGCCCGGACCAACGAGCTCATCAAGTACGTCATCCGGAGCAAGGGCGTACCCGTCCTCGAGCTCAGATATCCGAAGAACGAGAACGAGGCCAAGAACTTCGTGCTTTTCGTGAAAGAGTTCCTGGATAAGCTAACCGCTGACCGGCAAAAAGTGGAGCTTAAGGTGGAGCCGAAGCAGGAGGTAAAGAAATGAGGAAGATCCGCATAGCCCACCTCACGTGCGGCTCGGAATACAGCGGCGTGGAGCACGAGATCGAAATGGCCGCGGAGCAGGTCAACGCGCAGATCGTCTACCCGGAAGTGGACATCGGCAACATCAAGGAAACCGCAGACCTGTTCGGGCTCCAGGTGGCCAGCCCGGACCTGCGCTTAATGATCGCCCGGGCCCAGAGCATCGTCAAGGGCGACACGAAGGCGGACGCTGTGTTCGTAACGTCGTGCTTCAGGTGCGCCGAAGGCGCCATCACCAGGAACGCCGTGCGGAACTACATCCAGTCTCAGGCCCATATACCCGTCATCAGCTATTCGTTCACCGAGCGTACCACTCACGAGACTCTGCTGACCAGGATGGAAGCGCTGACGACCACCGCGCTCCGCCGAAGCTTACTGGCGAGGGAAGAGCAGGTCGGCCTCACGGCCGGCATCGACTCGGGTTCGAGCACCACGAAAGCCGTAATCATGAGAGATAACTATATTATCGGCACCGGCTGGGTCAAGACTACAGACGTGTTGAAGAGCGCCGAGGACGCGTACACGAATGCGCTCGAGATGGCCGGCGTGAAGCGGGAAGAGCTGAGCGGCCTGGGCACCACGGGCTATGGTAGATTTTTAATCGGCAAGCACTATAACGCGGACCTCATCCAGGAGGAGCTGACCGTGAATTCGAAGGGCGCCGTCTACCTGGCGAAGAAGCAGAAGGGCCCCGCCACCGTCATCGACATCGGCGGCATGGACAACAAGGCCATCGCTGTCATGGACGGCATACCCGGCAGCTTCACCATGGGCGGCATCTGCGCGGGCGCGTCCGGCAGGTTCCTCGAGCAGTCGGCCAATCGGCTGGGCGTAGACATCGCTGACCTCGGCCAGCTTGCGATCAAAGGCAATCATCTGAACGTCACCATGAACAGCTACTGCATCGTGTTCGGCACGCAAAGCCTGATCAACTCGCTGTCCCTCGGCAAATCACGGGAAGACGTGGCCGCGGCGGCGTGTTACAGCGTGGCCGAGCAGGTCTTCGAGCAGCAGCTCCAGGAGATCGAAGTGAAGAAGCCCGTCATCATGGTGGGCGGCTCGTCCCTGAACATCGGCCTGGTGAAGGCGATGAGCGACCTGTTAAAGGTCGACGTCGTTGTGCCCCCTTATTCGCAGTACATCGGCGCCGTAGGCGCGGCGCTGCTGGTCTCGGGGCTGCGGGAGGAAAACAAGAAATGAGCGACATCGCCGCGGGCGACCTCACGATGGAGCCCCTCGAGGTCTTCACCGTCGATTCGGAGGATGAGGAAGGCGCCGAGAAATATAAAGAGGTCATCACGGACATCCTGATGGACCTGAACCTGGTGAGGGCCATCGGCCGCTTAAAGGTCTATGTAGACCCTAAAGCGCCGGTCTTCATCATCGTCGGGCTCTTCCGCCCCGGCCTGGCGAGGCTGACGCTTGGCGACGTGGCGGACATCTCAAGCGTCAACGAGGGCCTTCTTGTCTCAGTAAGGGAAGAGCAGTACTCCTCTAAGGCGATTGGCCGATTATGGTCGAAGTACGGGCGGGAGAACCTCGTCCAGACTGACCGGGCGGCCGTCATCGTGCCGGTAAAGGGCGACTTCGAGAAGCAGCTGGACGACGTCTCGGCTATCGTCGTCTACGACCCGCAGGAAGAGCTGAAGAAGAACGTCATCGATGCGCTGCTCCGCATCACGCCAGAAGGCTTTCGCGTCCGAAAACATTTCATCGACCAGCATATGCTGGCCTTCATCGCGTCCGAGGACCCCATCAAGCCCGAGTGGCTGGAGATCTGCAGGAACTTAAGAAGCAGCATAGGAGCCTGAGAATGGAGCCATTCATCTGGACCGGCGGCCTGTACAAGCACGAGGAGTTCGAAGAGCTAGTCGAAGACATGGGCGGCTACATCCTACAGAAGAACGTTTTGCAGTCGGACGTCATCATGGTCATCCTCGTCCCCAATGCCGACATACCCGTTATCGAAGCGAAAAATAAGGAATTGCTGGGTAAGCTAGTTAAAGCCCCCCTCGCGGGAGCGGAAGTCGCGGTGATCACGCCGACTCTGGCGTACCAGCATTTGCCGCATCTGGCCTGTGATATCGCCGAGTACCTCAGGCGCTCCGGCTCGAAGACCAACATGATCGGCCTGGCCAGAGGCGTGGGCAGGCGCGTCGCCCAGCTCACGGCTAAGGAGATCGACCTCATCAACGAGCACGACGCAGCCTTATTCTTATACGGCAACTTCAAGGACTGCATCATCGAGAAGACTAAGCTGTTCCGGGACATCGAGGTACCCATCGTCGTTACGGGCGGCCCCGCTTTGCAGACGAGCGAGGTCCCGGGCTGCGAAGCCTATATCGGCGGCCTGGGCCGCGTGATGCACCGCCTCCGGCAGAAGGAAGAGACGGAGATCATGGACCGGATCGTGGCTGCGATCGGCAAGGTGCTGGACGAGCGCCGCGCGGAGTTCGATAAGGACCAGCTTAGCGTCAGCCCGCCCCGCCTTAAGGCCGAGATCGAGAAGCAGGTCCCCGACATTCAGGACGTCATCTCCCCGACGCCCGTGACGCTGAACCTGAATGGTGCCCGTATTAAGCTGGACTATGAAAAATATAAGGATGTCATAGGTGACGTCAAGTTCGATGAAGGCATCTACCTGCGCGAAGTCTGTGACATCAAGCCTTCCCGCATGAAGGACTTCATACTCCTGCGCATCAAGCCGAAATCCGAGACAGGTTTCGTTATTTAAGCTCCTCTAAGCATAAAAAGAATGATCGAAGACTTTTCAGCCACGAAGCGACGCAAAGCTGGCTCAAAGTTGCTCTAAGATTGTTTTAAACATTTTTTAATAGCTTTGTACAGCTTCAGGCCCGCTTCGCGTGATTTCGTGGTTGAGATAATCTTAGTGTAACTTAGTAATATCTGCTGTGTTGAATAATATCTGTTATCTGTATGGATGACTCCCTTTTAAGCCCGCGAAGCTTGCTAATTTATATGCTCTTCGAGGGCTTATACAGCAAAGAAGGATATTCAACACAGCAGAAAAAATAAAAAAAGAAAATGGGGACTATTTCTTCGATTCGGCTTCCTTACCCTCTTTGATCAGCTCTTTTACGCGTTGTCCGCCCTTCTTACCGCCGATCTCTCCGCCCTTGTGCCCGATCTCCTCGTAGAACTCCTTGCCGTGGGTCTTTGCGGTCTTCTCACCGCCCTTCCGTCCTGCCTCTTCGACGGTCATCTCGCCTTTTCTCTCTTCCGCCATGTTTTTACCTCCTCAAGCCGTATTACTTCTTTGACTTCTCGGCCTGCTCTCCTTCCTTGATCAGCTCTCTCACGCGCTGCCCGCCCTTCTGCCCGATCCTGGAGTAGAATTCGGGGCCATATTTCTCTTTAACCTTTTCACCGCCCTTGTGCCCGCCCCTGCGGCCGGCCTCTTCGACGGTCATCTCGCCTTTTCTCTCTTCTACCATGTTTTCACCCTCGGTAAGGAGTCCGCAAACGTAGTGATAATCGTGATGACCGTAATGAACGACGAGCAGCGGGCGTGCACTGCGATTAGGCTGAAAGCGGCGCGGGGCGTTCTTAAAAACCTGCTAATGGCATGGAAAATGATAGGGTTTATCGCTTAGGAAAGCTCCCATAGAATGGAGTCGAAATGATCAGGGTGGGCATTGCCGGGATACCATATCACGCGAAGGGCGAAGGCACGGAGGCGGGCATACGCTACCTTTGCAGTATCGGGCTGAGCGCCATGGAGGTGCAGTTCGTTCGGAACGTCTACATGACGCCCAAAAGCGCCTCGGAAAGCGGAGCCGTCGCGCGGGAATGCGAACTGGCGCTGTCCGTCCACGCGCCCTATTACATTAATCTCACGAGCAGTAGCGCGGCGACACAGGAGAAGAGCAAGGACTGGATAATGAAGTCCCTCCGCATCGCGGAGCCTCTGGGAGCGGGTATCGTCGTGTTTCACCCCGCACGGGAAAAAGAGCCCGATATACTGAAACAGCATCTTTCGGAGCTTAGCAAGGCCCGAAAAAAGGAAAAGATCCAAGCCCTCATCGGCCTTGAAGTGACCGGCGACGCGCCCGAGCTCGGCAGTGTAGAGGACTATATGGATATATTGCGGGACGTGCCTGGCACCGACATTGTTATCGACTGGTCACACGTCCACGCCCGGACCAGCGGCGGCCTGCGCTCGAAGGCCGACTACGAGGCCGTGTTCGATATGCTCAAGCCCGTTAAAAAGAACGATTTTCACATGCATTTCTCTAACGTGGAATATAAGAACGGCCGGGAGGTACGGCATTTGCCGCTGGACGGCCAGCCCCCCTTCGAGCCGCTGGCGCAGATCCTGAAGGAAAGAAAGCTCAACGCGACGATAATTTGCGAGACTCCGCTGCTGGAAGAGGACGCCCTGAAGATGAAGGCGATACTCGAGGCGGCTGACTGATAAATTTAAATAGGAACATGCTCTCTTTAAAGCTATAGGGGACCGTTGGATTGATCGAAGTCAGCATACTGTTCGAGCTGCTGCTAATGCTGCTTCTGGGTAAAATACTGGGCGACATGGTGGGCCGGTTAGGCTTCTCTCCCCTCATTGGCCAGATAATAGCCGGCATCATTCTAGGACCCATGGTATTACAAGCCGTCGGCCTCTCCTGGGAAATGGACGAGCTTTCCAACCTCGGCATCCTCTTCATGATGTTCCTTATGGGCCTGTCCGTCGACTTCGAGAAGCTCATGCAGGATAACGTCTATAAGGCCTCTTTTATCTCAATATGCGGCGGCCTCCTGGTGTTTTTATCGGCCACGGCAGTGACGGCGCTGCTCGGCTTCGATATGAATACCGCCCTCCTTGTGGGCATATCGTTCATCTCCACGTCGACCGCCATCGGCTTCATGGTGCTGAACGAGATCGGCGATAACTATAGTAAAGTCTATAAGACCATCATGGCGGTCGGGACGACGGACGATATCTTCGCAATGCTGGCTTTTGCGCTCTTTAACTCCTACCTCGTGGGCGGCGGGCTGGATATCAAGGACGCCTTTATGCTTTTCCTGCTGATCCTGGGCTTTATCATATTCATCCTCTATTTTGGGCGGTCGATCTCGGAAAAGCTCATCAGCTGGACCGTGGGCCTTTCCGACGAGGTGTCGGTGATCACGGTCGCCCTCATCATCATGTTCCTGGTAGCCTACCTGGGCGAGAACATCAACGTGGCAGCGGTGACGGGCGCCTTCCTCGCAGGCACCATCCTGGCCCGGTCCCCGTTCTCCTACAAGATCATTACGCCAAAGATCGAGGCGATCAGCGAAGGCTTTTTTATTCCCATATTCTTCGTCTACACCGGCGTCCGCATCAACATCGCGAAGATGGTCGGCTCCACGCCGCTCGACCTTTACTTCGTGAAGATACCGATCGACGTGTTCCTCTTCCTGGGCCTCCTCATGGTGGTGATGGCCAGCAAATATATAGCGACCTATGCGGCGGCCCTCATATCCGGCGGCTACCGCACCGACGAAATGAATAAGATAGCGCTGACCATGACGCCCATGGGCGAATATACGCTGGTCATCGGCCTTTTGGGCGTGACCACGCTGGGAAACGTCCTGCCGGGCATCGAATCTGTCTACTCGGTGCTCGCCCTGATCGTGCTCTTCACGTCCATCATCGCGCCGATCATGATCAAGAAAGCTTATGACAATTAGTAATATGGTGTATAGCCAATTGATTATGGAGGCCATAAAACGAAAAAGACAATTTCATCCAGTATCATATTCATATTTGTTTGCGCTATCTTAGTAGGCGGATGCACAGGTCCGATGTATAAAAAACCGACGATTACGCCGACCACGGAGCCTACGGCGGCACCGACCATCGAGCCGACCAAGCTGGCAACTCCAACGGCTACAGTGAGCACGGTCACGCCGACGATAGAAGCTACGGCCATGCCGACGCCCATGCCTACGATGGCGCCGACTGCGTGGCCTTCATCGGCGCCGTCCTATACATTCAGCTGTACATTTACGGGCCTGGTACTTAACAGCACGAGCACCATAATTACCGGTATAAGCGGTAATTTAACCAATATTTATACAGGAGACACGATACCCGGCAGCATTAACTCCGATACATATCAGTTCCCGCACCTGCCGGCAGGCTCCTACGAGCTAGTCGTGGATGTACAGTATACGGTATATTATTCGAATGATACGGCCAGCGACCGCAGTACCAGAATAACGGATAGCTTCGATATTAACGGTAATTATGATAAAACCTATCCGTTATACTGACGCTTTATATTTGTTTTAAAAGGCAAATACAGGACTCATATTCATTGTGAATAAAAAATGAGAATGTGATTTATAAAGCCGTGGCTCATGCGATAAATATCAAGGTTGGGAAATGTTTTTCTGACAGGCGATCTGCTCGCTATATGCGAAGATGGGGCGCAACTGTCCGGACGGGCTTATTTCTTCTCCATCGCGGCCTTGCCGCGGGCTATTAGCTCGCGTACTTTCTGGCCGCCCTTGCGGCCGATCTCCTCGTAGAACTCCTCGCCATAGCGCTGCTTGGTGGTCGTCCCGCCCTTCTTGCCGCCGATCTTTCCGCCCTTCTTGCCGATTTCCTCGTAAAACCCTTCGCCGTAGCGCTCTTTCGTGGTGGACCCGCCCTTGTGTCCAGCCTCTCTAACCGTCATTTCAGCTTTTTTCTCTGCCATCAAAACACCCCACTCTAATGCCATACTATCCCTAAAAGTTTATTCTTTTTTAATGTTGCCCTGTTAAAGTGCGTTTATAATAGCCAAATGGGAGGATTAATGCGCATATGGGAAAAATGATTCTATTCGCCCCATATAACTTCCCTATCAGGCTACAATGCCTGGCCCAAGACGAGTCTGGCATTGCCCGGTCGGCCGATACGACAGGTTTTTATTATCGCGAAGAAAATCTAAATCGGCGAAGATTTAAAAACCGAACGTGGATATATGGACAAGAACCTCAGGAACGCAATTATCGTAATTGGCATACTGGTAATACTGACGCCGCTGGGCCTGATAGCGACGGGGACGGCCTTCGGAGAGTGGAATTTGCAGGAGCTGAAGGAGCGCATCGGCTATGTGCCGGCGGGGCTGGGGGGATTATCGTCGATCTGGAACGCGCCGCTTTCTGACTATGGCGTCCCGGGTATCGGAGGCTCGGTCGGCTACTTGATATCGGCCGCCGTGGGCGTTATACTTTGCCTTTGCACAGCTTATGTTCTTGGTAAATTTATCGTAAAAAAAGAGGAATAGGCCATCGCTTAAGATAATGGCCTATTGATCTGAATCCTTCTTTATAAAGAATTTTCCGGCCACGTAAACTAGTCCGCCGACAACGACGACCCCGACGATCGC
This sequence comes from Methanocella sp., assembly GCF_035506375.1. Classification (NCBI taxonomy): domain Archaea; kingdom Methanobacteriati; phylum Methanobacteriota; class Methanomicrobia; order Methanocellales; family Methanocellaceae; genus Methanocella; species Methanocella sp. Next base: position 3,179 of record NZ_DATJPM010000075.1, on the reverse strand, counting down.
CGAGAAGATGTACCCGGGTGTTGCGTCCGCCATCGTATCGCCCTGCCCCGGGAATCCATAGTCCGCGAGAGGCGCGTTCCACAATCCCGAGAGGCTCTGTAAGCCGGCTGGTACATAGCCCACGGCCTGTTGGATCGTGTCCGAGTCCCATTCGCCATAGGCGCTGCCCGTCGCTATCAGGCCGATGGGCGTTAATACGATGAGCGCCACCATGGCGATTAGAAATATTGTTAGATTCCTGTCCATCGTTTCACCTCACGCCGTAGTTGCTGTCGGCTTGTTCTCGCCCTGGCTTTTCACGAACTTTTTATAATCCCATATGATCGTGGGATTAAAGCGGGTTATATACGCGAAGGCGAGTACCGTTACCAGCGCTTCGACGATGCTGAAAAAGAACGCATGGCTTAATACCATTGCCGGAACGGTCAGTCCCAGGCCATAAGGCATATATAGCGGTAATCCGCTCGCATCGTGCTCGAGGATCGGCTGCAGGCCCATCTCAGTGCCGGCAACGCCCGCCGCCAGGGTCAGGCCGAACCATGCTGCGACCGCCGCGGCGGCCAGCCGCCGTATAGAGGTGAGATCGGACTTCCCGCTGATCAGCTTATAAACGACGTATGCGGAGACCGGTATGACGACGCCCATGTTGAAGCAGTTCGCGCCCAGCGCCGTCACGCCGCCGTCGCCGAAGATGAAGCACTGAATGACTAATGCCACGGACGTCGAGACGATCGCCGCCCACGGGCCGAGGACGATCGCGACGAGGGCGCTGCCCACGGCGTGACCGCTGCTCCCATCGGGGATGGGCACGTTGAACATCATGATAACAAACGAGAATGCAGCGGCAAGAGCCAGATACGGCACTTGTTTAGACCTTAGGTCTTTCTGTACCCGGTATCCCGCGTAAAGCCAAATCGGGATCATAATAACGAATAACGGTATATAGGTTAAAGGACCCAAATATCCATCTGGTATGTGCAAAGTTTACACCTATTATAAAGAAATCGCTTATTGTTATAAAAAACCTTCGATTCGTAACACTAATGAATATCTTTTAAATATATTTTAATAACTTATTCTACTAATTTCAATATAATAATACTTAATATCAGTAATTATAGCATTTTTAACTAAAAGTAATGTATCACAACCTTTTTCATATCCTGAGTAATACTATATAAAAAATAGTTATTACGACTAATATGAGAGCTTTTATGGAATATGCCCGGAGTAGGTTGATGCGATGATTCCCGACTGGATGAAGGATGTGGACGTCGGCCCATGCTCATGCCGCTCCGTCTCGGCGAAGAAGAAAAATTATATCCAGAAGACTCTGAGTGGCATTATGAAATTCATCGAGGAGACCATCGTTTCCGAAAGCTATACACGAAAGAATGGGCTGCTGCAAAGTCTCGATCCCCGGGTGAAGCTCATATCGATCATAGCGCTCATCGTCGCCGTAAGCATCACTGGCGACTGGAAAATATTACTCCTGGTATACTTCTTGACCCTGGTCTTCGCTTACATGAGTAAGATCGAAGTATCATTTTTCATCAAGCGAGTCTGGCTATTCATACCGATCTTCGCCGGCATCATTGCCCTCCCGATGATATTTAACGTATTTCTCCCCGGGGACAGTCTGGTGACACTGGTCACCCTCGGACAGGGCGCAAAGATAGGCCCGTTCCTTTTACCGGAGACCATCGCGATCACGCGCCAGGGCCTGATGGGCGCAACTGTTTTCACGCTACGGGTAGCTACCTGTGTTTCCGCAGGAGTACTCCTGTTCATCACAACGCCGCGAGACCTGTTCTTTAAATCCTTACGGTCCGTCGGAGTGCCCAGGGTATACGTGTTGACGCTGGACATGTGCTACCGCTACATTTTCCTGTTCGCCGACCTGATCGGCGCCTTCTATACGGCGAAAAAAAGCCGCTCGATAAAGACCATGCCGCTTATCGAAGAACAAAAATGGGTGGGCGGGCGCATAGGCTATACGTTCATAAAAGCGATGGACATGGGAGAAAAAGTACACGGCGCAATGGTATCGCGGGGCTATAGGGGCGACGTGAAGATCATGGACGACTTCCGCATGAGGCGGCGGGATTATGTGGCGCTCGCCTGCGTCCTGGCTTTTAGCCTGCTCCTGGCCCTGGCCTCCTGGCACATCATTAAGGTATAGGTCATAGCATGCAGATGATATTCGACTTACGTAACGTATCATATAATTACCTGGGAAAGTTCCAGGCCCTGAGTAATGTCAACCTGAAGATCGGCCAGGGCGAGAACATCGCCATCATGGGAGCGAACGGATGCGGCAAATCCACTCTGCTTTCCATACTGAACGGCCTGATATACCCCACCGAAGGCGAGTTTTACGCGTTCGGCAACCCCGTCACCGAAGAGGTTTTCGACTCGCTGGAGGACAACGAGCTCAGCAGCTATTTCAGGAAGAAAGTAGGTTTCGTGTTCCAGAATCCTGACGTGCAGCTCTTTTGCTCGACCGTCTACGACGAGGTCGCCTTCGGCCCGCTCCAGATGGACTTACCGAAAGAGGAAGTACAGAAGAGGACAGAAGATGTCCTGGCTATGGTAGGCATTTCAGGCCTGAGAAGCCGGACGCCGCATACCCTGAGCGGCGGCGAGAAGAAAAAAGTCTGCCTGGCATCGGTGCTGTCCGTCAATCCCGACGTGCTCCTCCTGGACGAGCCCACGGGAGGACTTGACCCCCGGAGCCAGCTATGGCTCATCGAGCTATTGCAGGAACTGGGAAAGGCCGGAAAGACGATCATCACGGCGACCCACGACCTGGACATCATCGAGCAGATCAGCACACGCGCCATCGTATTCGGGGAGGATCACAGGCTCAAGGTCGATACGGACTCGAATAAAGTAATGGCCGACCTGGAGCTCCTCATGGAACATAACCTGATCCACCGGCACATGCACCGCCACGGGAACATGGTGCATCAGCACCTGCACACCCATGATAAGGAGCATGAGCATACCCATTAAATATAGTACTTTTTACCGTCCCCGGGCTTATTCGTGCGGACGCACTGCGGGGCTCATCCCTTTTTTCGGCTTACCCGTCTGATAAAAGTCCATTAGCCGGCCATCGATCTCATCGAAGCCATAAACGACATGCGAAGAGCTATCGATCATTAGCGAATAGTACC